>DRLG01000269.1 GCA_011053135.1 Chromatiales bacterium | reverse complement strand
GCAGCGACCTTGATGCGCTACTGGAACGGCTGCGCCCACTGCAACAGCGCCTTGGTGAGCGCCTCTGGTTAGCCCCCTCCTGTTCTCTGCTGCATGTGCCAGTAGATCTGGAACAGGAAGAGAAACTCGATCGCGACATCCGCAGTTGGCTCGCCTTTGCACAGCAGAAACTGGCTGAACTGAACACCCTTAAGCGCTCACTCACAGGCGATGATGAAGCTGCAGAGCAGGCGCTGCATGAGTCGCGCCAGGCGGCCGTGTCTCGCCGCAGCTCCACCCGCATTCATCAGCCCGATGTAAAACAGCGCTGTGCGGCGGTGACCGCGTCGATGGCCGAAAGAGAGAGCCCTTTTAAACATAGAATAAAACAGCAGCAGGCGCGCCTCAATCTTCCCCTGCTCCCCACCACCACCATCGGCTCATTCCCACAGACAGCAGAGATTCGCCAGGCAAGGCGGCAGTACCGATCTGGCGAGCTCTCTGAGACTGAATACCAGACCCTGATGCGTAGAGAGATCGACAATGTGATCGAAAAGCAGGAAACGATCGGCATCGATGTGCTAGTGCATGGTGAGCCAGAACGTAACGATATGGTGGAGTATTTTGGAGAGCAGTTAGATGGCTTTGTCTTTAGCCAGTTTGGCTGGGTGCAATCTTACGGCTCTCGCTGTGTAAAGCCACCGATCATCTTTGGCGACGTTAGCCGGCCACAGCCGATGACCGTTGCATGGAGCCGTTATGCGCAATCAAAAACAGAGAAGCCGATGAAGGGGATGTTAACCGGCCCTGTTACCATTCTTAACTGGTCTTTTGTGCGCGATGACCAGCCACGTGCGACCACCTGCCTGCAGATTGCACTGGCACTGCGCGATGAGGTGTGTGATCTCGAACAGGCCGGCATCGCCATCATTCAGATCGATGAAGCGGCGCTACGCGAGGGGCTGCCGTTACGCACAGACGAGTGGCAGAGCTATCTGGACTGGGCAGTCAACGCCTTCAGGATCACAGCGGGTGGGGTGAAAGATGAGACGCAGATTCACACTCACATGTGCTATTCAGAATTTAACGACATCATGCCCGCCATCGCCGCCATGGATGCCGATGTGATCACGATTGAGACATCACGTTCAGATATGGAACTCCTCGAGGCTTTTGAAGAGTTCTCATACCCTAATGACATTGGCCCCGGTGTTTATGATATCCATTCACCCAACGTACCGGCAGTCGAAAGCATAACATCGCTCATGAATAAAGCACTGCTCCATATTCCTGTCGAGCGGCTCTGGATCAACCCGGACTGCGGACTCAAGACCCGAGGATGGCCGGAAGTCAACACTGCACTGGTCAATATGGTATCTGCCGCTCAGTTTCTACGCAGCCGTTTTAAGCGTAGCCGGGCCTCGTAACGATACCGTCAGCTGATGAAGCGATAGCAGGGAAGCTATCGCGAATCAAAACTTCTGCCGACTCAAACGGCAGTCACTCGAACAGGGACCCAGGTGTAACGCCGCGAGTGATTGAGGCTTTGGTCGGTATGATTTACGATGAGGAGAGATCAAAAGGTAATGTGCAACTCTTGAGCGGTTTTACAACAAAAAGCAGGGAAACATGCCACCAAACTCACCTTCTGATGATGCCAACTGTAATGTCATAACCGATAGCTCATTTAAAATCCGCCTGATCCCCGCCATGAGCACCCCCCTTGCTTCCATTTTTGGCAGCGGCTTTCTTGTGGTCGTTCCGATTTTAGCGAGTGCAGTGGGGCCTTACGCATTACCCGCAATGGTTATTGTCGCGTTTGTCGCTTTTCTGGTGGGCAGCATCGTCAGACATAACATCCACTGCGCCGAACACGCATTAGCCAGAGGTGCCAGGCCCATCACGCGGTATGCTGAGCAACTCTCTGCAGTTGCACTGGTGGCGGCCTATGTGGTTTCAGTCTGCCTCTATGTTCACATACTCTCTTCGTTTGTGCTGGCTAGCTTTGACCTTGACAGCGCATTTAATAAAAGCCTGCTCACCACCATTATTATCGGCACCATCACGGTGATCGGCCTCTTTGGTGGACTCCGGCCGCTAGAAAAACTTGAAAGCTGGGCACTCTATGTAACCATTGCACTGCTTGCTCTGTTGCTTGTGATGTTTGCTGTTTATGACATCAACCAGTATCTCTCACTTGGCCAGTTCATCCTGCCCGAGATGCCCGATCGTAGCAGCTGGGAGATTGTTACCATTGTCGCAGGCACGCTTATTATTGTTCAGGGATTTGAAACCACGCGCTATTTAGGAGAACATTTTGATGCTGCAACCCGCATTCAGGCGTCACGCTGGGCACAATATTTTTCACTCGCTGTTTATCTTTTATTTGTTGCGTTAGCCCAGCCCATCGTACCGGTATTGAATGGCGTTTATGGCGATAACAGCCTGATCACGCTGGCCGCCACCGCATCACTGCTGCTCCCCATCCCTTTAATTATTGCGGCGGGAATGTCCCAGTTTTCCGCAGCCGTAGCGGATACAGTGGCGGCAGCAGCAAACCTGAGAGAGACAAGCAGGCAGCGGATAGATACGCGCTGGGGTTATCTGCTCGTTGGAGTAACCGCTATGCTGCTAGCCTGGTCCGGCTCCACCTTCGAAATCATTGCACTGGCATCACGTGCGTTTGCCTTCTATTATCTCTTGCAGTGCATCGTCGCTTTTTCAGTTTGCCGCAACGTGAAAGAGCGCGCGCTATTTATCTTTATTGGCGCTATTTTGACCTTTGTTCTGATTTTTGCGGTGCCAGCAGGCTAGCAACCTGCTAATCCACCACTTTTCCGCGCAGCGCTTTGATCCTGCTTCGCCGGGTTTTGCTATCTAGCCGGCGTCTCTGCGAGGCTTTTGTTGGTTTCGTCGCCCGCCTTCTTTTTTTCACGACTGAGACGGCTCTAATCATCAGCTGCAGCCGCGCCAGGGCATCTTCGCGGTTTTTCTCCTGCGTGCGGTATTGCTGCGCCTTGATGACGATCACACCCTCTTTCGCGATACGTCGATCCCTTAAACCCAGCAGGCGTTCTTTATAGAATGCCGGCAGTGACGAGGCGTTGATATCAAAACGCAGATGAATTGCCGAGGATGTTTTGTTCACATTCTGTCCGCCCGCACCCTGCGCACGGATCGCACTGAACTCGATTTCATCTAAAGGAATCGAGAGATTACTGGATATGATCAACACAATTGAACACGCTCTCGCCCGCTGAGAATCTGAAGCTGCGAACAGTGGCTTTAAACCAGTGATGCAACCCTCTTAGCCGCCGTTAGCGGGATCTCAGCTAAACGATTTTGCGCTAACGCTGCGCGATTTAACGCTGAGATAACCGCCTTTAACGACGCACTAACTGTATCATGATCGAGTGCTGCACCACTAATACGCTTACCCGCCAGTTCAATCTGCACATAGGCGATCGCCTCAGCATTGGTCCCCTCTTCAATGGCGTGTTCACTATAGTCGATAATCGCCAGTGGCTGATCGCTATAGAGATGCCACGCATCAACAAATGCAGAGATCGCCCCTTCTCCAGCACCGCATATCACCTTTTCAACACCATCGATTTTAAGTTGCGCCTCTAACATGTCGCACGAACCGTTGTTATCGATCTGATACCCTTCCAATGTGACCGGGGCGCCCCCTTTGATAAAGTGCTCGCAAAAGATACGGTAAATGCGCTCACTATCCACCACACCACCTTGCGCCTCACTCACCTCCTGCACCCGCTGTGCAAGTTCACTCTGTAACCAACGTGGCAGGTTCAGACCGTAGTCACGCTCCATCACAAAGGCGACACCCCCTTTACCTGACTGACTGTTCACCCTGATGATCGCCTGATAATCACGCCCCAGATCTTCCGGGTCAATGGGCAGATAGGCAACCTGCCAGGGCGCTTCCGCCTGCTGCCGCTTGAGACATTTACGGATTGCATCCTGATGGCTACCGGAGAAAGCGGTATAGACCAGCGCCCCTACCCAAGGGTGGCGCGGGTTAAGCGGAATCTGCGTGCATTCAGTGACGATACGAATCATCTCATCTGGGTCTGATAGATCTAACTCTGGATCTATCCCCTGGCTATAGAGGTTCATCGCCATGGTGATGATATCCATATTACCGGTGCGCTCACCATTACCCAGCAAGGTACCCTCAACACGGTCGGCCCCAGCCATCAAGCCCAGCTCGGCAGCGGCCACCGCACAGCCACGATCGTTGTGGGTGTGTAGTGAGACCGTGATGCTATTGCGCCGGCGAATGTGGGTACAGAAATACTCCACCTGATCGGCAAACAGGTTGGGGGTGCTCGACTCTACTGTCGCAGGCAGATTGATGATGCATTTCTGTTGCGGCGTCGGCTGCCACACATCGACCACGGCGTTGCAGATCTCCACCGCATAATCCATCTCCGTGCTGCTAAAACTTTCAGGTGAATATTGAAACTGCCACTGGCTCTCTGGGTAGCGCGTCGCCTCACGCTTCACCCACTCAGCTCCCTGCACCGCAATGCGGGTGATGCCGTCACGATCCAGACCAAACACCTGCTCGCGCTGGAGAGGCGAGGTTGAGTTATAGAGATGGACAATCGCCTGCTTGACGCCACGTAACGCCTCAAACGTTTTGATGATCAACGCCTCACGTGCCGGGACCAGCACCTGCACCTGTACGTCAGCTGGAATCTGCCCCTCTTCGATCAGCCAGCGAGTGAACTCATAATCGGCCTGACTCGCGGCCGGAAAACCGATCTCGATCTGTTTAAAACCGAGCTTCAACAGCTCTGCCCACAGAGCGCGCTTCTGCGCCACACTCATCGGCTCAACCAGCGCCTGATTGCCATCTCGCAGATCAACACTCGCCCAGATGGGGGCCTTTTCAATGCGACAAGATGGCCACTGTCGATCAATGATCGGCACTGACGGGGCTGGGCGGTATTTACGGTGGTCAAAGCGCTTCACGATTCACTCCTGTTGCCTGAGGCAGTTATCACACCTTTCGGCTGTATGCAGAGAAGGCGGCTACAAAACTAGTCACAGAGGAATAATAGACCAATATAAGAGGATACTTATTGCGTTTATTGCTACTAACATAAAATAATTAGCAATTAAACTTCAATATAGCGCGATTATGTGCAATATTATTCTATAACATCCACACTCGGAGAAGAGCCGTGCCTCTGGACCGCTACGACCAACAGATTTTAAGAATTCTGCAACAGGAGGGGCAGATCAGCAATCAGGCACTCTCTGAACGTATCGGACTCTCACCCTCCCCCTGCCTGCGACGCGTAAAGGCGCTGGAAGAGAGCGGCATTATCGAAGGCTACCGCGCCGTGTTAAATGCGAGGCAGCTTGGGCTAACCCTCACCGCGCTGATTCACATATCGATGGATAAGCACACGCCGGAACGTTTTGCCAATTTTGAAAAACAGATCAGCAAGCTGGACGAAGTGCTGGAGTGCCTGTTAATTACAGGGCAGTCTGCCGACTATCAGCTCAAAGTGATCGTAAAAGATATGGACGCTTTCCAGATGTTACTGCTCAACAAAATCACCCGCATCAAGGGGGTCAGCGGCGTTCACTCAAGCTTTATTCTACGGAGCGTAGTTGAGCATGCCGCTCTGCCTATTGGAGATCATCTGTGATGACAAACTGGATGAACGCATTAAACGAACAGTTCGGGATTGATAACGCGCTTGTTTTCGAAACAGATGAAAATGGAGAGACCGTTGCTCTGATTAATAACTGCCACGCAAGCGCGGCTATCGCGCTGCAAGGTGCCCAACTAATCTCATGGGTACCTAACGAGCATAAACCGGTTATCTGGCTCTCCTCTGGCGCCACACCATCGGCAGAAAAACCGATGCGTGGCGGAGTGCCAATCTGCTGGCCGTGGTTTGGTGCCCACCCCTCACACCCAGAGCTCCCCGCCCACGGCTTCGCCCGCACTAGCCATTGGCATCTCATCCACAGCGCAGCGCTTGCCGACGGTTCAACAGCAATCACACTGGAACTCTCGTCCGATCAAATTCCCGCCCATCTATGGCCCCAGCCACTATCTCTCCAGTACCGGATCACAGTTGGTCAAACATTAATGGTGGAATTGATCACTCACAACAGAGGGGTTAGTGAGATCACGATTAGCGAAGCACTCCACACCTATTTTTCTGTGAGTGATATACGCAACATCACGGTCGAAGGGCTCGATGGTTGCCACTATCTGGATAAGGTGGATAATATACAGAGAAAGCAGCAGAAAGGTGATGTGGTATTCAACAGCGAGGTGGACCGAATCTACGTTGATACTAGCGCAGACTGCACCATCAAAGACCCCTTATATGCACGCCAGATTCACATCAGAAAAGAGGGGAGCCGCTCAACCGTTATCTGGAACCCCTGGCTTGAAAAATCGATTCAGATGAGCGATATGGATGATCACGATTACCTCAATATGGTCTGCATTGAAAGTGCCAATGCTGCCCATAACGCCACCGTTATTCCAGCGGGAGAGACGCACCGACTCATGGCCCGCTACCGTATCGAGCCTCTATAGTGATGCCTCACAATCAGGGAGGGTTGAGCATTAGCAGCCCCCACCAACACCGCAATACTTACCCCCGAAGTAGATGCATTTCACGATGCCTGCAGGGCAGTTATGGTTAGCGCTAAGTTTAAAGCCGACTGGGATACCACCCATATATTACGTCAATCTACAACCGCGCCCTGCATCTCTGCTGGTTATTAACTACCAGTTTTCCCCCAGCAGTTCAAAGTATGCCTGTGGATGGAGGCATGCAGGGCAGACAGCTGGTGCCTCATCAGCTTCATGCAAATAACCGCAATTTTTACAGCGCCAGACAACCTTATCGTTTCTTTTAAATACCAGCCCAGCTTCCAGGTTTCTAGCCAGATCCTGGTAGCGCTTGCCATGCTGCTTTTCTGCAATAGAGATGGCGTCGAATGCAGATGCAATCTCGTCAAACCCCTCTTCACTGGCAACCCTGGCAAAAGCTGGATACATCTCTTCCCACTCATGCGCTTCACCTGCCGCGGCGGCCTTCAGGTTTTCCAGCGTGCTACCAATGCTTCCCGCCGGAAATGACTCTGTTATCTCAACTTCACCACCCTCTAGAAATTTGAAAAATCTTTTTGCGTGCTCCTTCTCCTGACTGGCTGTTTCTTCAAAAATTTCAGCTATCTGTACCAGCCCCTCTTTTTTCGCCTGGCCAGCAAAATAGGTATATCTGTTTCTTGCCTGTGATTCGCCCGCGAAAGAGATTAAAAGGTTTTTTTCCGTCTGGGTACCTTTGATACTTTTAGTCATTTATTCCTCCATGTAGTCAACATCAAAACCTGACACGATTATCTACCACTATCATACTGATAGCGCCATTACCGGAATTTATTTTAAGAGACCTTTGCAGTTGAGATCATTCATGACGTTCACCCATTGCCTGAAGGAGTGGCGCTCTCGCACTCATGAAAGAGCCACCCTCCACTATTCATCTATTCAGCGCTCAACCATTCAAGCCAAGCTCATCACGAGTTGCAATTTGGCGCACTTTTCGCACAGCGACAAAGACGATCCCCAGCACAATTGGAATCGCAATGCCGGTGGCGATCTCAACATTAATGGGGAAACCACTGGATTTAAGCGCCTTTAGCGCATAAGCGGTAATACTTAGCAGGTAGTAACTCAGCACCACGACTGATAGCCCTTCTACTGTCTCCTGCATCCGCAGCTGTAGCTTGGCACGCTTATCCATCGAGGCCAGCAGATCTCGGGTCTGCCCCTCCATGGTGATGTCTACCCGCGTACGCAGGAGTGCCGAAGCGCGCGCCACACGGGTTGAGAGCAATTCAAGATTGCAGTTAACCGATTCACAGGTGGCCATTGCAGGTGACAGCCGCTGCTCCATAAATTCATGAAACATCTGCAACCCCTGTATGCGCTGTTCACGCAGCTCCGCAATCCGCATCTTCACAATGTTGTAATAAGCAGCAGAGGCGTTGAAGCGCTGGTTGGTCTGAGCAGAAATCCGTTCGATCTCCGCTGCTAGATGTGTCAAATCGTCCAGTAGCTTCTGTTCATTGTCATGGCTTTGAAAACCGCAGTTATTATTGGTTAGTTCGGCAAGCTGGCGATCAAAACGCGCCAGCTCAGGAAGATACTGTCGAGCAGTCGAGACAGGGATCAACGCCAGCATCCGATAAGTTTCTATCTCCAGCAAGCGCTGCACCAGTCGCCCCGCCTGCCTTCGGCGCAGATCAACATCGTGAATTAAGATGCGTGCAAAGCCGTCGACATGTATCTTGTTATCTGTCCAGACAATCGCACTCCCCGCTACCACTTTCGCGCCGATTACCGTATTGGAGGCGAAAAGCGCAGAGAGCTCTTCAAGTGTTCGTTGCGGCCTCGATTTATGCTCAATCGCCAGGTGGGTTGCGGCAATAACCTCTCCCGGCAGGCTCGCTAACCACTCCTGAGGAACATATTTGATCGCCGTCTCTGCAAACGGCACCTCAAACGGCATTTTGATAAAAAAGGTGTACATCGAGAACTCGGTATGACGCTCCCACTTTAGACGGAACGACCCAAATTGCACACTAAAGTGGCGCGCATCCACCGGCGGCAGATTAACACCATAGCGCTCACACAGCTGTGCGATCAGGCGTAATTCATCAACCACCACATCACTGGCTGAAAGCAGCGCCAACTGCGACACATGCATCGGCGCCTTCAGTAATTCATGCGGTCTGGCGTGGAGCTCATTGTGAAGCTTGATACGTCGTGAATACTCCGATACACCCAGCACAGAGCTTCGCAGCGGCTCAAGCTCATCTGGTTTGGACGATGACCCGGAAACTTCTTCACTCATCTCTGCCAATAACTCCATCATAGATAACGTAAATTCTATTGATAAGCTAACATATCGATCAGCAGTAAAATAGTGCAAAAAGATGATGTTTTTGTGACACCAGAGCGTGCCAGGAAAAGATTAAAGAAGTGCTCAGGCGCTGTTAAAGGTAGTGCCAGTCGCTAAACATAGCGGCCTGACCCCTGTAGCGCCCCTCATTGTCAGTAAGATTCCACACGCTAGCCTGTTCTATATAAAAACGACCTCCACCCTGCGCGATTCGAACCCCTGAATAGTTTTCAATGTACCCCTTCGCCTTCACTTCATTAAGTAGCTGCGTACGCTCGGCTCTGCTCGGCTGCTCTGCAGAGTAGCGAGACTGCAGGTTTGTTATCTCATCCCACGTCATATTAAACAGTTTCATAGCCGTTTTATTGGCGTAATTAAAGAGGGGTTCAGCTTCAGTACCGTGCGAAATTAAGGCAAAAGGGGCGTTGAATAGCGACTGTGCGAAAGCACTATCAGTAGCCAGGTCGAGCTGTTGATGGCACGGCGCTCCCACCCCAATCTGCTTCCCTGTCAGCTGATAATAACTTCGCACCACCATTGCGACATGCTCACAATAGAACCGGTTCTCCTCCGCAGGCTCCATAATTCCCCCACAATAAAAATATCAATATTAATTTAATAACAGTCACTTATAAATCAAACTTAAACCAGCTATCATCCGCCAGAAGGTGTCTATTATTTATTATTTTTCGGGCAGGTTTT
>DRLG01000268.1 GCA_011053135.1 Chromatiales bacterium | reverse complement strand
GTGGCGTAACCATCGTGATGAGTCGGCGATTGCCGCTCTGCCCAATGGGGGCCTGATTAACATATTCACCATCGATGCTGCGATCATCGGCAGCGACGATCAACATGGCGAACTGATCCCTGCCGAATTTCACGGTCTGGACCGTTTTGAAGCGCGCAAACTCGTGATTGAGCTACTGGGCGAAAACGGTCTGCTGGGTGAAACCAAAGAGCATAAGCTGATGGTGCCTCGCGGTGACCGTTCCGGTGCAGTAATTGAACCGCTCCTGACTGACCAGTGGTATGTCAAAGTCGCCCCCCTTGCTGCGCCTGCGATCAAGGCGGTCAAAGAGGGTGATATCCGATTTATCCCCGACAACTGGAAGAACACCTACTTTGAATGGATGAACAACATCGAAGACTGGTGTATCTCACGCCAGATCTGGTGGGGGCACCGTATCCCCGCGTGGTATGACGAACAGGGCGACATCTATGTCGGCCGCTCTGAAAGTGAGGTTCGTGCCAAACATAATCTTGGTGCTGATGTGGTGCTGCGTCAGGACGAAGATGTTCTCGACACCTGGTTCAGCTCCGCACTCTGGCCCTTCTCTACCCTCGGCTGGCCCGACAATAGCGAACGGCTGAAAAATTTCTACCCAACCCAGGTGTTAGTTACCGGCTTCGATATCATCTTCTTCTGGGTTGCACGCATGATCATGATGGGGATGAAATTCATGGATGGCCAGGTGCCGTTCAAGGATATCTATATTCACGGACTGGTGCGTGATTCATTTGGACAGAAGATGTCTAAATCGAAAGGCAACGTACTCGACCCGATTGACCTGATCGATGGTATCGAGCTGGAGGCGCTGGTCAGCAAACGCACCAGCGGTATGATGCAGCCACAGCTGGCCAGGAAGATCGAAAAACAGACCCGCAAAGAGTTCCCCAATGGCATCCCCGCCTTTGGCACCGATGCGCTGCGCTTCACCTTTGCCGCCCTCGCCTCGACCGGGCGCGATATCAAGTTTGACCTCAACCGCATCGAAGGTTATCGCAACTTCTGCAACAAGCTGTGGAACGCGGCGCGTTATGTGCTGATGAACACCGAAGAGAAAGCGATCGGCCTCGGTCAAACGGTTGAGCTAAGCCTGCCGGACCGCTGGATCACCTCACGCCTGCAGATTGTCTCGCAACAGATACAGAATTCGATTGAGCATTACCGCTTCGACCACGCTGCACAGACGCTCTATGAGTTCACCTGGAATGAGTACTGTGACTGGTATCTGGAGCTCTCCAAACCGATTCTCTACTCCGACAACAGCTCTGAAGCGGCACTGCGCGGCACCCGCCAGACCCTGTTAACCGTACTTGAAGCGATACTACGCCTGGCCCACCCTGTGATCCCTTTTATCACCGAAGAGATCTGGCAACGCGTTGCGCCTCTGGTCGGTATTGAAGACGAGACGATTATGTTGCAGCCCTACCCAGAGGCGGATGAGTGCAAGATCGACCGGCAGGCGACAGCCGATATCGAGTGGCTCATGGCGGCTATTTTAGGGGTACGCAAGATCCGTAGCGGTATGAACATTCCACCGAGTAAACCCCTGCCGGTCCTGTTACAGAACTGTAGCGTCGATGATATCAGCCGCCTTGATAATAACCGCGACTTTCTGATGACGTTGGCGAAACTGGAGTCGGTAACGATACTCACTGAAAGTGATGAGGTTCCTGAATCGGCCACCGCACTGGTGGGTGAGATGAAACTGCTGATTCCGATGGCGGGTCTAATCGACAAGGCGGCGGAAGAAGCGCGCCTCAAAAAAGAGATTGGCAAGTTAGAAAAGAGTCTTACGGGAACGAGTGCGAAGCTCGCCAATCCAGACTATCTGGAGAAAGCCCCAGCACCAGTTGTCCAGAAAGAGCAGGAGAAACTGGCTGAAATCCAGTCATCACTGGCGAAACTCAAAGAGCAACTGGCGCGTATCGAAGCGATGTAAACGAAAGGAGGCCGTATGAAAAAACGATATACACTACTGGCACTATTGATGCTGCTAAGCCCGCTACAGAACCTCATTGCGGGTGAAGTGGCGCGGGCGCAGTTTACCTCAGCGATCGAGGCGCGTGAACCCGTCGATGAGATCACGGTGCTGAGCAATAACGTGAATAAGGTCTATTTTTTTAGTGAACTACGCAATCTACAGGGCGAGACCGTCACCCACCGCTGGATCTACGCCGGCAAGCTCATGGCAGAAGTCAGCTTTAATGTCGGAGGCCCCCGCTGGCGGGTGAACTCCAGTAAAACCCTGCTGCCAAGCTGGACCGGCAAGTGGAGCGTAGCGGTAGTCGACGGTACGGGAGCGATCCTCTCTGAAGATAGCTTTCAGTACATCGAAGCGGTGCAATAACGGCTTTAACCAACCAGGGGAAAGTGAAAGTCGATAGCCGCTAACGTTTGGGAAGGTATCGCTGCGGATCAACCGGTTTGCCGTTATAGCGAATCTCGAAATGCAGCATTACCCGCTCGCTCCCTGTTGCTCCCATTGAGGCGATCTTCTGCCCCTGCTTCACTAATTCACCCTCTTTTACGAGTAGCCTGTCGTTGTGCGCATAGGCACTAAGGAAGCTTTCGTTATGTTTTATGATCAGCAGATTGCCATAGCTGCTTAAGCCGTTACCACTGTAGACCACTTTACCACGGGCAGCAGCACGAACAGGGGTGCCCATTTTGCCTCCAATATCGATCCCGTTACGGCCCAGTTTTTTAGCTGAAAATGTGCTGATCAGCACTCCCTCTGCAGGCCACCCCCATACGATGGGCCCCATCCCTACACTGGTGGGTGGTGATTTCTGGGGCGGCGTTGAGCTGCCTGTTGAACGTTGACGACCTGCCACTGTAGCGGTTGCCTCTCTGCTACGAACGGCCTCTATCGTTGCGGGATTTGCTTGATCTGGCGGAGGGGCGATGCGCAACATCTGCCCTTCGTGGATTATGTAAGGGGCTTTGAGGTTATTCCACTCAGCGATCTGTTTTGGATCCTTTCCGTAACGCCAGCCGATAGAGTAGAGGGTGTCACCCTGCTGCACTTTGTAATGTATAAGCGAACCGCAGCCCGCAATAGAGAGCGCCACTAACATCAGGAGTACTGTTTTCAGTTCATAACCCTTCATCGCATCACAGTCAAAGAGTCTCGCAGTTGAAAGTGCTTCAGATCAACTGAACCACAGCATACACCACAACTGCCAGAATGATTACCGCCCAGCCGATGCGATCGACATAGGCTCGCAGCACTTTTTCCATCCGCTCTCCTCCCCAGTAGATCAGGCCCGCTACGAGAAAAAAACGCAAGCCGCGTCCCACAATAGAACAGATCAGAAATGGTAAAAATGCCATCGACACCGCGCCCGCTGCGAGCGTGAACACTTTATACGGAATGGGTGAAAAGCCGGCGATAAAGACCACCCAGACCCCCCACTTCTGAAACCACTCCGTTGCGATTTCATAGCTTGCCCAGTAATGGGTCTCCTGAATCAGTGGTGCAATCGCATCAAAGGCAAAATAGCCGATGAGATACCCAAACGCTCCACCGAGTGCTGAGGCGATGGTGGTGATCAAAGCATAAAACCACGCCTTTGAACGTTTCGCGAGTACCATCGGAGCCAGCATCGCATCCGGTGGGATGGGAAAAAAAGAGGACTCGGCAAAGCTTAACGCTGAGAGGTAATAAGGTGATCGTGGGTGTGCCGCCCAGACCATCACCTTGTCATAAAGATAACTGAAGATTTTCATGGTTGATGACTATCTTTTTTGTCCGCTTAACATCGGCACAAAACTTACCTGCTCGATGAACGCCTCTTCGACACCTTCATGGGTACGGGTGTAGAGCATCAGGTTTTGCACCCCCTGCTTTCCGATCGGGATGATCAGACGACCGCCGAGGGTGAGCTGCTCCAGCAGTGGCATTGGCACCTCTAGCGGTGCAGCTGTGGCGATGATGCCATCATAGGGGCCGTACTCGGGCCAGCCGACGGTACCATCATCAAATTTAAGCCGAATGTTGCGCAGTTTAAGCTCCTGAAAACGTGCACGAGCCTGTCTCAGCAGCGCTTCAATGCGCTCTATGCTATAGACCTCTTTGACCAGTAGCGCGAGTATCGCCGCCTGATAGCCGGAACCGGTGCCGATCTCCAGCACTTTATTGAGCGGACCACTCAGCAGCAGCACTTCGGTCATTTTTGCAACGATATATGGCTGAGAGATGGTCTGACTAAAACCGATCGGCAGTGCCGTATCTTCATAGGCGCGGCTTGCGAGCGCTTCATCGACAAAGATGTGGCGCGGTATGGCGCGCATCGCATCTAACACCTCGACGCTTTTGATCCCTTCGCTTTCAAGACGTGTGATGAGACGATCGCGCGTACGCTGCGATGTCATACCGATACCCTGGTGACGAGACATTAACAGCTTACCCTTTTAGCCCAGTCACTCACGGTCGCAAGCGCATTGTGGTTGGTGAGATCGACCTGCAGTGGTGTAATCGAGACGTAACCTTCATTGATCGCATAAAAATCGGTACCGGGGCCAGCATCCTGCTCCGCGCCCGCCGGCCCTATCCAGTAGATGTCACGCCCGCGCGGATCTTCTTCACGAATCACCGGCTCTGCTTTATGGCGATGGCCGAGGCGTGTCACCTTAAAACCCGCCAGCTTATCCCATGGAAGGTCAGGTACATTGACGTTAAGAATGGTGTTGGAATCCAGCGGGTGGTCGCGCAACTGCACAACCAGCTGCTGTGCAACACGTGCGGCCGTTTCAAAGTGCATCGGATTGTGCCTGCACAGTGAGATTGCGATGGTTGGCAGGCCAAGAAAACGCCCTTCCATCGCCGCAGCAACGGTGCCTGAATAGAGCACATCGTCACCCAGATTTGCACCATTGTTAATTCCGGAGACCACCATGTCGGGTTCAGCTTCGAGTAGCCCGGTGATCGCGAGATGAACACAGTCGGTCGGAGTACCATTAATAGAATAAAAGCCGTTATCACTGCGGGTAACGCGCAGTGGCTGGTCTAATGTCAGAGAGTTGCTGGCTCCGCTACGATCGCGGTCTGGGGCGACAACAGTGGTCTCTGCCAGCTCGGCAAGCGCGCAATTGAGATGGCGGATGCCAGCTGCCTGGTAGCCATCGTCATTACTGATTAAAATTCGCATCTATTTTGGTCACTCAAGCAGAACTACATCTCGCCACAATATCAGAACAGGCAGAACAGATCAGAGATACCCCTGACCTGCATATGGCTAGCGACGCTGCCATGCATCAATAGCGGTGCACGGCAGCGTGAAATATGGCGCGGCTATGCAAGCACCGAGGTGCAGAGTGCAATTAGCCCTGTCGGATAGATACCGAGTAGCAGGATGATCACACCGTTGGCACTCATCACCACTTTCATATCGTATGCGCTATTGATCGGAGTGTTATCAACAGCTTTATCGAAATACATAAACTTGATCACCCGCAGATAGTAGAAAGCGCCGATTACTGAAAAAATCACCGCCAGTACTGCCAGCCAGACCAGACCGATATCAACCACTGCGCTTAACACAGCCAGTTTTGCATAAAAACCGACCGTTGGCGGTACACCCGCCATTGAGAAGAGCGTAATCAGCATCATAAAAGCAAACCATGGGCTGCGCTGATTGAGCCCCTTGAAATCATCAAGCGTATCGGCTTCGAAACCTTTACGGCTTAGTAGCATGATCATGCCGAAGGCTGCGAGTGACATCAGTGCGTAGACAATCACATAAAACATACTCGCCGCGTAACCATCACTGGTGCCTGCAATGACACCGAGTATCAAAAAGCCGATATGCGATATCGTTGAGTAGGCGAGCATGCGCTTGATGTTGCTCTGCGCAATCGCAATCACATTACCAATGATGATCGAGAGCACTGCCAGTATGATTAACATATCCTGCCAATGTTCGACCAGGCCGCCAAGCCCTTCGACCAGTAGACGCATCAGCATCGCAAAGGCAGCGATCTTTGGGGCCGCACTGATAAACAGCGTGATGGCTGTGGGCGCACCATGATAGACATCCGGCACCCACATATGAAAAGGGACAGCGCCCAGTTTAAACGCCAGCCCAATGACGATGAAGACCAGGGCAAATTTCAATACGATGTCATCGCTTGAACCTTCAGAGATAACAGAGGCGATAGTCGTGTGATCCAGCGAACCCGTTGCACCGTAAAGCATCGACATGCCATACAGCAACATGCCAGAGGCGATTGAGCCGAGCACAAAATATTTCATCGCCGCCTCAGAGGCGACTGAAGAATCACGGTTCAGCGCAACCATCGCATACATCGCCAGCGATAGTACTTCAAGTCCGAGATAGATGGTTAGCAGGTTGTTTGCTGAGACCATTACCATCATTCCCAGCACTGCAAACAGTGCAAGTACAAAGAACTCACCTTTATACAGCCCGCGCTCGATCAGGTAATCACGCGAGTAGATAAAGACAACAGCCGTACTCAAATAGATAAAGAGTTTCAGCACAGTGCCCATGCCGTCGTTAACAAATGTGCCGCTGAAGGTGTATTCGGGAACAGAGCTCTGTATAGCAACTGAAAGAATGGCCGCACCCAGCAGTGTCGCCTGCGACAACAGGTAAGTGATGGAACGGTTCTTATCTGTCAGAAAAAGATCAACGATCAGTACCACGCAGATCATGGTAAATACAAAGATCTCTGGCAGAGCCGGAGCAAAATTTGGGATTTCGAAAGCCATCATTCTCTATCGTCTAATGTTCGTTAAAGCTTGGATACAACAACATGTTCAAGCAGGTTGTTGACCGTGGCATGCATTACATCAATCAGTGGCGCTGGCCACAGACCCAGTATCAATACTGCTGCTGCTAATGTCCCAAGGATTGCTGCTTCACGTGCATTCAGATCCTTGAGTTGCGCAACCTTCTCATTCTTAATTTCACCAAACAGCACACGCTTAATCATCCACAGGGTGTAAGCCGCGCCAAAGATAAGCGTCAATGCCGCCAGGAATGCGTACCAGAAGTTGGCCTGGAATGCACTCAGGATCACCATAAACTCACCCACAAAACCAGAGGTGCCCGGTAGCCCAGCATTGGCCATCGCAAAGAAGAGCATAAAGGCGGCGAAGACCGGCATGGTGTTGGTCACACCGCCGTAGTCACTAATGTTGCGGCTGTGCATGCGGTCATACATCACCCCTACGCAGAGGAACATGGCTCCTGAAATAAAGCCGTGCGAGACCATCTGAATCAGCGCACCTTCTACACCGAGTGCCGCCCCCTGGATAGAGCCCGTTTTTTCAAAGATCGTAAACACCATGAAGAAACCTAATGTCACGAAGCCCATGTGTGCAATCGATGAATAGGCGATCAGCTTTTTCATATCTTCCTGTACCAGTGCTACGAATGCGATATAGACAATGGCCACCAGAGACATCAGGATGATCAGCCAGTCCAGCTCAAAACTTGCATCCGGCACAATCGGCATAATAAAGCGGACAAAACCGTAAGCACCCAGTTTCAGCATGATCGCCGCCAGGATCACCGAGCCACCCGTGGGTGCCTCTACGTGAGCATCCGGCAGCCAGGTGTGGACTGGCCACATCGGTACCTTAACCGCAAAGGCGATCAGGAACGCGAGGAATATTAATATCTGCGCCTCCATGCCGATTTTAAGTGCGTGGAAGTCGAGGATTGCAAAACTTTTATCTGCCTGAAAATAGAGGTAGATCAGCGCAATCAGCAGAAAAACCGAGCCAAAGAAGGTATAGAGAAAGAATTTAATGGTGGCATAGACGCGGCGCGGACCACCCCAGATACCGATCACAATAAACATCGGGATCAACATCGCTTCCCAGAAGATGTAGAACAGTACTGAATCGAGTGCTGCAAAGACACCGATCATCATCCCTTCCATAATCAGGAAGGCTGCCATGTACTGCGCTACCCGTTCCTTGATCACTTCCCAGCCTGCCGCAACCACAAAGACGGTCGAGAACGCTGTCAGCAGAATCAGCGGCATCGAGATGCCATCCACGCCGAGGTGGTAGTTGATATTTAAGGTCGGAATCCACGCCGCCATCTCGACAAACTGCATCTCATGCGTGCTGCTGTCAAAACTGAAAAAGAGCGGCAGTGATACCAGAAATGTGACAGCCGAAACCGCTAATGCCATCCAACGGATATTGGCATCAGTCGTGTGTCGACTTGCGGCAAGTACCGCTAGTCCACCCAGAATGGGTAACCAGATTACAAGACTAAGCAGTGGCAAACCGAATATCCTCCGATATTTGCATTATCATTGTTATTAAACCATCACAAACAGTGTTAACAGACCCACAAGCCCAAGGATCATCACAAAAGCGTAGTGATAGAGGTAACCTGTTTGTGTGAAGCGAGCAACACTTGCCAGCCAGCCAATAGTATTGGCGCTCCCATTGACGATAAAGCCATCAATTATCTTCGCATCGCCGGTATCAGAAAGGACTTTACCGAGCTTACGACTGCCTGCGGCAAAAACCTTATCGTTGAACTCATCACAGCCATAGTTGCGATCCAGCAATTTAAACAGTGGTAAACACTGCTGTTTAAAAAAGCCAGCCAGCTCAGGGCGCTGCATGTAGATATACCAGGCGGTACCCAGGCCGGCCATCGCAAACCAGAATGCAGGCGTCAGAAGACCATGAAGCATGAAGCCACCAGCGGTGGTAAAACCTGCGCCGATCTGAGCCAGTACATCACGCGATTCGTGAACCACAATTGAATCGCCAAAGTAGTTACCGAAGAGCATATCACCGATGGTCATGTAGCCAATTAAGAGGCTAGGAATCGCCAGCAGGATTAATGGCCCTGTGACAACCCATGGTGACTCCCTGAGATGCTCTCGTGTGTGGTCATCCATCCGCTCTTTACCATGGAACACCAGAAAGAACATGCGGAAGCTATAGAGCGCTGTTATAAAGACACCGATCAGCACGGCGGCGTAGGCGAAACTGGCACCCGGAATGGTCGACGCGTGTACCGCCTCGATGATCGCATCTTTCGAAAAGAAGCCAGAGGTACCGGGAAAGCCGATCAGCGCTAACGAACCGATCAGCGCCGTCCAGTAAGTGATCGGCATATATTTTTTCAGGCCGCCCATTTTACGAATGTCCTGCTCATGGTGCATCGCAATGATCACCGAACCAGCCGCGAGGAATAACAGTGCCTTGAAGAATGCGTGAGTCATCAGATGAAAAACACCTGCGGCGTAGGCAGAGGCACCGAGCGCCACGGTCATGTAACCAAGCTGCGACAGCGTTGAGTACGCAACAACCCGTTTGATGTCGTTCTGTACCAGCCCTAGCAGCCCCATAAAGAGCGCTGTTACCGCACCGATGATCAACACAAAACTGAGTGCAACTTCTGAAAGCTCATACATTGGCGACATTCTTGCCACCAGGAAGATACCAGCCGTTACCATCGTTGCGGCGTGGATCAGCGCAGAGATCGGGGTGGGGCCTTCCATCGAATCGGGTAACCAGACATGGAGCGGAACCTGGGCAGATTTACCCATCGCACCGATAAATAGCAGGATACAGATCACCGTTAGCAGCGACCAGTCATAGCCGGGGATGATCTGGATGGTGACATCCGTCATCATCGGTGCTGCGGCAAAGACATCAGCGTAATCAAGACTGTTGAAATACATCGCAACCGCTGCAATACCGAGCAGGAAGCCGAAGTCACCCACGCGGTTAACCAGAAACGCTTTCAGGTTGGCGTATATCGCAGACTCACGTTTGTGCCAGAAACCGATCAATAGATAAGAGACTAGGCCCACCGCTTCCCAGCCGAAGAAGAGCTGTAGAAAGTTATTAGACATCACCAGCATCAGCATGGAGAAGGTGAAGAGCGAGATATAGCAGAAAAAGCGCTGATAGCCAGGATCATCTTTCATGTATCCGATGGTATAAATATGCACCATTAACGAAACAAAGGTGACCACCATCATCATCAGGGTCGTCAGTTCATCGATCAAAAAACCGATTTCGAAGCGAATACCATCACTGACCAGCCAGGTGTAGATCGCACCATTAAACGGCGCACTGCCATCCAGTACAATGTGCTTGAACACCACCAGTGAACAGAGAAATGAAACGGCAACACCGACTGTTGTTGCGAGATGAGTCGCAGTCCGCCCAATGCGGCTACCGAAAAAACCGGCTATGACGGCACCAATCATCGGCGCCAGTGCAATTATAAGGTAAATGCCTTTCATCCGTTCAGTTCCTATCCCAGATATTTAGTGCTTTAACGAATCAAGACGATCGACATTAATCGTCCGCTTGGTACGGAATAACAGTATCAGAATCGCCAGACCAATCGCGGCTTCTGCTGCCGCCACGGTCAGAATAAAGAATACAAAAATCTGTCCATCGACATTGCCCAGGTAGTGAGAAAAGGCAACAAAGTTCATATTGACTGCCAGCAGCATCAATTCAATCGACATCAGAATAATAATGATGTTTTTACGATTCAGAAAAATACCAGCGAGACTGATACAGAACAGGATCGCACCTAAAATCAGGAAATCAGAGAGTTCAATCATTGCTTCTTCTCCGCTGCCATTTTCACTATGCGTACACGATCATCACGCCGTACTGAAACCTGTTCTGCAGGGTCCTGATACTTGCTATCTGGGCGACGACGCATGGTTAATGTGATGGCTGCAACAATCGCGAGCAGCAGCAGTGCGCCAGCTATCTCAAATGGATAGGCGTATTGTGTATAGAGCGTCACGCCCAGCTCCTTGGTGTTGCTGTAATCGGCTGCATGTTTGAGTGGCTCACCGGTAATTTCGATGCCAAAATTTTCAGGGCCGAGCACCACACACATCTCAATCAGAATAAGGATCGCAACAAAACCACCCGCTGGAAGGTATTTGATAAAGCCTTCTTTTGATCGTACCAGGTTGATATCAAGCATCATGATCACAAACAGGAAGAGCACCATCACCGCTCCGACATAAACCAGTATCAGTACCAGCGCCAGAAATTCCGCTTCCAGCAGCAGCCAGACGGCGGCACAGGTGAAAAAGGCCAATACCAGGCAGAGCGCGGCATAGACAGGGTTGCGTACAGTCACGACCGCCACTGATGCCAGCACCAGGATAGTCGAAAAAATATAAAATAGGATCGGCTCTATACTCATCATTCTGCCATTCTGTTAACGGAATTTAGCATCCTGCGCACGGTCAGCAGCAATCTGCTTCTCATGCACATCGCCATGCGCCAATAGTTTCTCTTTTGTCATCACACTTTCATCACGCGATTCGAAGGTGTATTCAAATACACGCGTCTCAACAATCGCATCCACCGGACAGGCTTCTTCACAAAAACCGCAGTAAATGCATTTGAAAAGATCGATATCATAACGCGTTGTGCGGCGTGAGCCATCATCACGCGGCTCAGCATCAATCGTAATAGCCAGTGCCGGGCAGACCGCTTCACACAGCTTACATGCGATGCAGCGCTCTTCACCATTCGGATAGCGACGCAGCGCATGCAGACCACGAAAACGGTTCGACTGTGGTGTCTTCTCTTCCGGGTACTGAACGGTGATCTTTGTTTTAAAGAAGTACTTACCCGTCAGCTTCAGCCCCAGGAGCAGCTCCCACAGTAGAAAACTTTTTAAATAATATTGGACCTTACTCATCACATTACTATCCTTAATCAAACCATGGTCCGAGTTCTGCCATGACACCTACACCAATTACCAGAATCCAGACAATGGTGATCGGGATAAAGACCTTCCACCCCAGGCGCATCACCTGATCGTAACGATAGCGTGGGAAAGTCGCACGAAACCATAAAAATAGAAAGAGCAGGAAAGAGGTCTTCGCCAGAATCCAGACTATACCCGGCACAAATGCAAAGAGGTCCTCAAGCAGCGGTATCCCCTGGAACGGTGATAACCAGCCGCCCATAAACATGATCGCGGTCAGAATTGAGATAAGGATCATGTTGGCATATTCCGCAAGGAAGAAGAGTGCGAATGCCATACCTGAATATTCAACATGGAAACCGGCAACAATTTCAGATTCACCTTCCGCCACATCGAACGGCGCGCGGTTGGTTTCTGCCAGGCCAGCAATAAAGTAGACCAGAAAAAGTGGGAATAGTGGTAACCAGAACCAGTGCAGGAAACTGCCCGACTGTGACTCAACAATCGCACTCAGGTTCATACTACCCGCAGCCATGAGTACCCCGACCAGCGCAAAGCCCATCGCAATTTCATATGAGACCATCTGTGCCGCAGAACGGATAGAACCAAGAAATGCATACTTGGAATTCGATGCCCAGCCAGCAATGATCAGGCCATAGACACCGAGTGAACTCAGCGCCAGAACATAAAGCAGCCCGGCATCGATATCGGCCAGTACCCAGCCATCAGCAAACGGGATCACCGCCCAGCAGGCCAGTGCAGGGGCTAATGCTAACAGTGGCGCAATAACAAACAGAAAGCGGTTGGCATTGGTCGGGATGATAACCTCTTTCATCATCAGCTTGAGGCCATCGGCAATTGGCTGTAACAGCCCCCGTGGGCCTACCCGGTTTGGCCCGATTCGAACCTGTATGAAACCGATCACCTTACGTTCCGCGAGTGTGATATAGGCAACCGACAACATGATTGGCACTGCAATCACAACGATCTTTAGAATAATAATCAACAGAGTCTGCAGTGCTTCAGGCACCAGATTCCAGATTGATAGTAGTAGCTCAATCATATGGCTCTACTCAGCTCCCTACCTTGTCTAGTTCGGCTTGTGCCAAATCGATGGTTGTATTTTCCAGATCCATGCCAGCAGTCTCACCCAGCCCTGTTGCCAGCAGTAGACACCCTTTTGCGACACCCTCATCTATCACAAGCGGCACGGTTACCTTTGTGCATCCCTGTGTAATGGAGACGGCGTTTGCCTCTTGCAGACCGTTGTCGGCAGCGGTGGCGGCACAGAGGTAAGCCGTTGCGACGGATCGTTCATCCGCAGACTGTAGTGATTCACCTCGTCTGACCATGCTGTCAACCGCGTAAGCCGGGACATCGGCGATGCGTGTCACCGCAGTTTCAGGGGTAGAAAGCTTCGTGGGCACACGCCAGCTCATCTCATTCGATGGTTTAAGGGAGGCGGCAGCCGCAGCCAGCTCGTCACGCACCTCTTCAGATGAGATCTGTTCGAAGCCAGGCTGTTTAAAGAGGTTACCCAAAACACGCAGCACCTTCCATGCAGGGCGCGCTTCCCCTTTTGGTGCAACTGCCCCGGCAAAGCTCTGCCACTTACCTTCGACATTGACAAATGTTCCCGAGGTCTCTGTGTGAGCACTCACCGGCAGCAGCACATCGGCATACGCCTTCATGGCATCACTGACAAACGGTGTCATTGAGACAACAAAGCCCTTCTTTAATGCAGCCAGTGTGGTTGCTGCGTTGGCACAGTCCAGCTCAGGCTCTACCCCGTGGAGCAGATAGGCCTCCTGCGGCTGCGCCATCATCTCAATCGCATTCAGGCCCGCTGTCACCTGCGCGGCGGCAACACCACGATGGGGCTGAGCACCTGCTATCACCGC
>DRLG01000267.1 GCA_011053135.1 Chromatiales bacterium | reverse complement strand
TTGTCACTGCGATCGTCATTGCAGCAGGTTACTTCTCAATGAAGAAAGTGTTACTGCATTACGGGATCATTCGTACTAAGCAGGAAGCTACCGAGAAGAAAAGCGCTGAACAAAGTGCATAAGTAGTACTCACTTGTGAGTCATTAAAACGGGGCCTTTATGGCCCCTTTTTTTTACCCTGAATCCAGGCTATTTTGTTCTCACATCACGCAGAGCTTTAATCGAGCAAATACATGGGTTACCAGGCATAAATTCAGCTGATGAGGAGTAGAGGCACTAGAGATTATTTTGTGATGCGCACACCACTAGCATGATGTTTAAGCCAGCCAACAATGCGTTTACTGAGCAGAGATTCATGGCCCCGGAATGAGTGGTTAGCACCACTGATCAAAAATTTACGGTAGGCAATAAAACCGCCTGTTTTACTAAATGCCCCGGTCGCAGTCGCAGAGCGTTCGAAGGCAGAGAACTGCCTGTTCTTTGAGGCCTTAAGGCCACCTCGTCGTGCTGCGAGGGCGCGCTTATCTGCAAAATTGATGACGCTCGCCAGGTCGTTGCTTCCGTAGAGGTCCAGCATCGGTAAATTCATCTGTTCGATCGATGTAGTGAGATCCATCCAGCTTTCACCCTCTTGATAAGCGGGCATACTGATACCGATAAATGCTGTGACGCCACTATCAGCATCGGTGGCGAGAAATGAGGCCCCAATCACTGAGCCAAGACCGTAACCCAGCAGGACAATATTACTGTTGTTGATATTGCGAAAATAGTCGATGGCCGCTTTGATACGTGCAGTGGCAGTGGCGATTGTATCCGCGTAGTCTGAAATCTGCCCCCCCTTCTCCAGAGCGGGTAGCTGAATGGCGAGTGTAGACCAGCCGTGTTGTGGCAGTGATTGTCGCAGTGGTGAGATCACCTCAGGCCAGTCCGGGTGTCCGCCCATGTCGTGTAGTAAAATAACGCCCCCTCTCAGGGTGCCGGTAAAATCGTCCTGATAAAGTGCGATGAACTTTTCATCGGCGGCAGTTAACCACTTGATTTCGTCGGGGGCCGATGATTTTAAAAGCGCCTGCTCCCACACTTTCTCATGATTTCTAGGTGCAGGGGTCGCCTCTCCTGGCGCACTTGAAAAGAGTGCGATTAATGTAAACAGCAGGATAGAACTCGAGAAAAGCGGTGAGAGCCAGCCGGCTGAGCGCTCTGTGAGACGGTGAAATGTGAATGCTAAATGGTCCATATCAATGGCATATATCGGTAACATTAAGAAAAACCGCACGATTATTCGTTGTGAAGAGTGAAAAAAGCGCTGTTTTCGGGTAGAGTTGCGGGTTCGTTTTTTGAGCTTAATTTAAGAGGTACGCCATGAAAGAGTTCCTGATTGCCCCATCTATCCTGTCGGCCGATTTCGCGCGCCTTGGCGAAGAGGTAGACAACGTGCTGGCATCTGGCGCAGATATTGTCCATTTCGATGTGATGGATAACCACTACGTTCCAAACCTGACCATCGGGCCGCTGGTTTGTGATGCACTGCGGAAACATGGCGTTACCGCTGAAATCGATGTCCATTTGATGGTGAAACCGGTTGATCGCATCATCCCCGATTTTGCCGCTGCCGGCGCAAGCTACATCACTTTTCACCCGGAAGGCAGCGAGCATATTGACCGCTCACTGCAGCTGATCCGCGCGGAAGGGTGTAAATCGGGGCTGGTATTCAATCCTGCGACCTCGCTTGACTGTCTGAAATATGTGATGGATAAAGTCGATATGATTCTGCTGATGTCGGTTAACCCAGGCTTTGGTGGGCAGAGCTTTATTCCTGCGACACTGGATAAACTGCGTGAAGCGCGCAAGTTGATCGACGATAGCGGCTATGACATCCGCCTTGAAATCGATGGCGGCGTCAAGGTTGATAACATCCGCGAGATTGCCGAAGCCGGTGCAGATACCTTTGTGGCCGGCTCTGCCATTTTTAATGCTGCCAATGAGTCGGATGCCAACGATTACAATAGCGTGCTCGCCGCGATGCGCGCAGAGTTAGCAAAAGCACGCTAAAGATGAGTCTGAGTCGCCTGCCAGGAGTGGTGTTGATCGATCTCGACGGCACCCTGGTCGATAGTGTGCCAGATCTCGCCTACTGTTTGGATGAGATGATGGTCGCACTAGGGCGGGAACCCTGGGGGATCGAAAAGGCGCGCGGCTGGGTCGGCAACGGTGTTGACCGGCTGATAAAACGTGCGCTGACTGACACCCTGTGGGACGACCCCTCGGAAGCGCTGTTTGTCCGTGCGCAACCGATATTTATGGCGCTGTATAAGGATAACACCAGTGGTCGTAGCTGCCTTTACGACGGCGTGGTTGAAGGGCTGGAGTACCTGAAATCCGCTCACTTTAAGATCGGCTGCGTGACCAACAAGGCCGAAGCCTTTACTGTGCCACTACTTAAAGATATGGGTATTCACGACTACTTTGAGGTGATTGTCAGTGGCGACACGACAGCAAAGAAAAAGCCAGATCCGATGCCGCTGCTCTACGCCGCCGAAAAACTGGGCGAAGCCGCGGAAGATTGCCTGATGGTGGGAGATTCGATGCATGATGTTGAAGCGGCGCGCGGAGCCAGTTTTCAGGTGGTCGGAGTGCCATACGGGTATAATCACGGGGTGGACATTCGTGAAGCGAAGCCGGATGCGGTGATCGAATCCTTAGCTGCGTTAAAACCGTTGTTAGAAAATATTTGAATGGATGTCATTGCGAGCAAAGCGACGCAATCTCACGCGTCATTAAGCCGTGAGACTGCTTCGTCGCACAGTTTCTCGCAATGACAGATTATTGAAAGTAATTTGAATGCGTTCAGGGTCAAGTTGATGAAGTTTGAAACACTAATGGAGATGATGCCGAAGGGGTGTGGCATACGATGGCGTGGCTAATAAAACCGCGTACCCGTAACCCCATTCTTTTGATATTAACTTTGATTAGTGATGCAGATGAAACATGAACAATTTGAACGACTGAGCAGTGAGGGATACTCCCGTATCCCGGTGATGCGTGAGGTGCTGGCGGATCTCGACACCCCACTCAGCACCTATCTTAAACTGGCCAACGCCCCTTACAGCTACCTGTTTGAGTCGCTGCAGGGCGGCGAGACCTGGGGCCGTTACTCTATTATTGGCCTGCCAGCACGCACCTTAATGCGCGTTTTTGGCAATGAGATCCATGTTGAACACGATGGCAGGGAGATCGAGCGCACCCGGGTGGAAGATCCACTTGCATGGATCGAAACGTACCAGCAACAGTACCACGTGCCGGAACTCGACAATCTGCCGCGCTTTACCGGCGGCCTGGTTGGCTACTTCGGTTATGACACGATTCGCTACATCGAACCGCGTCTGGCCACATGCCCCAACCCCGATGAGCTGAACACCCCGGATATCCTGTTGATGGTTTCCGATGAGGTGGTGGTATTCGACAACCTTGGTGGCAAGCTCTATATCATTGTCCATGCAGACCCCGCGCAGCGCGACGCCCTGACGCAGGCCGAAGCGCGTCTTGATCAACTGCAGGCGCAGCTGGCGTGCGAGATTCCGCGCATGAATATCTGCTGTGATGAAACGTCGATGAGCGAGTCGGACTTTGTCTCCGGCTTTACTCAGCAGGGGTTTGAGTCAGCGGTCGAGCGCGCCAAGGAGTACATTGTCGAAGGAGATGTGATGCAGGTGGTGCTGTCGCAGCGTCTCTCAGTTCCCTATCACGCCGAACCGCTCGATCTCTATCGGGTTTTGCGTAGCCTTAACCCGTCGCCTTATATGTACTTCCTAAATCTGGGCGAGTTCCAGATTGTCGGTTCGTCACCAGAGATTCTGACGCGTCTTGAAGATGGAGTGGTAGAGGTGAGACCGATTGCAGGCACACGCCCTCGCGGTGAAACGGTCGAAGCCGATCACGCGCTTGAAAAAGAGTTGCTGGCAGATCCCAAAGAGCTGGCAGAACATCTGATGTTGATCGATCTTGGGCGCAATGATGTCGGTCGCGTCGCTAAAACTGGCTCAGTCAAGTTGACTGAGAAGATGTTGATCGAACGCTATTCGCATGTGATGCATATCGTCTCCAATGTGAAGGGTGAGCTAAAGGAAGGGATGTCGGCGATGGACGCGCTGCGCGCTACCTTCCC
>DRLG01000266.1 GCA_011053135.1 Chromatiales bacterium | reverse complement strand
TGGCAGGTGTCGACCTCGAAATGGGCGTGCCGCCTAAAATGATTTTTGGAGTGCGTCGTATTTCAGAGGAATCAGAGGTTTCTGATGGAGGTGACAGAGAGGGTGGCAGTGACAAAGAACTGTGAATGAGATGGTGGGCCTGGTAGGACTCGAACCTACGACCAAGGGATTATGAGTCCCCTGCTCTAACCAACTGAGCTACAGGCCCTTCATTAAGGGGGTGCAGTATAACGTTTTGCGAAAAGCTACGTCACCTGATTTTTGTAAAGGGTATATTGCACCAATAAAAAGGGCGAAGTGCATCACTCCGCCCTTTCTGTTTCTACTGAGTGTGAGGCTAGTCGCTGAAGCTACGCAGTGGATCAGAACGGCTTGGGTGGCGCAGTTTGCGCAGCGCTTTTGCCTCGATCTGACGAATACGCTCGCGCGTGACATCAAACTGCTTACCGACCTCTTCAAGGGTGTGGTCGGTGTTCATGCCGATACCAAAACGCATCCGTAGTACTTTGGCTTCACGTGCGGTGAGGCTTTCGAGTACTGAGTTGGTCGCTTCGCGTAGCCCTTCGACGGTGGCGGCATCGGGTGGCGCCATCACGTTTGGATCTTCGATAAAGTCACCGAGGTGTGAATCTTCATCATCACCGATTGGAGTCTCCATTGAGATTGGCTCTTTGGCAATCTTTAGTACCTTGCGAACTTTATCTTCCGGCATCTCCATGCGAACCGATAACTCTTCCGGGGTCGCTTCGCGTCCCATCTCCTGTAGCATCTGGCGCGAGATGCGGTTGAGTTTGTTGATGGTCTCAATCATATGCACCGGAATACGAATGGTACGCGCCTGATCGGCAATCGAACGGGTGATCGCCTGACGAATCCACCAGGTTGCGTAGGTTGAGAATTTGTAACCACGGCGGTATTCGAACTTGTCGACCGCTTTCATCAGGCCGATGTTGCCTTCCTGAATCAGGTCGAGGAACTGCAGGCCGCGGTTGGTGTATTTCTTCGCGATCGAGATCACCAGTCGCAGGTTGGCCTCGACCATCTCTTTCTTGGCGCGGCGCGCCTTCGCTTCACCGATCGAGATTTTACGGTTGATATCTTTGATTTCGTGAATGAAGAGGTGAGACTCGCTTTGTATCGCGACCAGTTTGCTCTGCGCGCGCAGAATCTCATCTTCATACGTCTTGAGTACGGGTGAGTAGCTGTGGCCACCTTCGATCTGTTTGGGTAGCCAGCTTAGATCGGTTTCGTTATCCGGAAAAGAGGTGATGAACTCTTTGCGGGGCATGTGCGCCTTGCTGACGCAGATGTCCATGATGATCTTTTCCTGCTCACGAATCCGGCTAATCATCTCTCGAAGATTGTTGATTAGCGCTTCGGTGATCTTGGGCGTGAGCTTAAGCTCCATGATCGGGTCGGCCATTTCGCTACGCAGCTGCTGGGTAATGATCAGGTCACCACTGTCTTTGGTGATCGCGGCAATGGTCTCATTGTAACGTTTTCTGATCTCAGCAAAACGCTCGCGTACCTCTTCAGGGTCTGGGCCGGTGTCAACAACCTCTTCGTCATCATCGCTGCTATCGCTGCTGGATTTGGGCGGCGCAGGTGGTGGAATGACATCTTCTGCATTGGGGTCGATAAAGCCCGTTAGCAGGTCGCTCAGGCGGGTCTCTTCATTTTCGACCCTGGTGTAAGTTTCAAGCAGTCTGCTGATAGTCTGAGGATAGGTGGCAAGCGCCTGCAGCATCTGGCGCTGGCCCGCTTCGATACGTTTAGCGATCTTGATCTCACCTTCGCGAGTCAGCAGCTCAACCGTGCCCATTTCGCGCATGTACATGCGGACGGGGTCGGTGGTGCGGCCAAATTCACTATCAACACTGGCCAGTGCGGCGGCGGCCTCTTCGGCGGCATCCTCATCGGTGCTGGCAGCAGAAGAGTCTGAGATCGCAAGGGTGTCGGTGTCGGGTGCGACTTCATGCACCGTGATGCCCATGTCGTTGATCATGCTAACGATGTCTTCGATCTGATCTGGGTCGACGATGTCGCTTGGAAGATGATCGTTTACTTCGCGGTAAGTGAGGAAACCCTGTTCTTTGCCTTTTGCTATCAGTATCTTAAGCTGAGATTGCTGCTGTGCTTGATTCATGTGGCGTGAGCCCTTCCTTCGTACAGTGATGCGTGAGCAAAAAATAGCCCGCTATTCTATAACATTTCAGTAGGGTATGAGAACCCCGAAAAATGGTCTTTGGTGCTGACAGGCTAATTATTTGTCAAACCCCTGATTTTTGTTTAAGCAATTTTTGTAACTCCATTTTCTCAGCATCGCTATGTTCTGATGCCGGTTTGTTGCAGAGATACGCTATCCGTTGCGTGCAGTGCTGGCGGTAGAGTTGCTGTAGCAGGTCGCTGAATTCCTGTTGCTGGAGGTCGTTATCGACCAGCTTTTCCTGTTGCACTAATTTGGCTAGATAGCGGCCTTCTTCGCGATCTCGCCAGCGTTCCAGCACTGCTCCGGTGCTGAGATGTGGGCTGGTTCTCAACATTTCAAGCAATTCGATCAAGAGTGCGACGCCGGGAGCGTTGAGCGTGGCGAACCGCTGGGGTTCTGTTTCCAGTTGTCCCAGGGCGGGGTTGTTGAGTAGCAGGGTAATGGCCTGGCGTATTAATGATGGTTGATTGTTGCGCTGGCCTCTGTTTCTTGGCGGCGGTGCCGTTGTGGTGGCCGCTTCGCTGTTACCGAGCAGGCGGTTGAGGGTGCGCGGCTCCATGCGGGTGAGCTCGGCCAGGCGGGTTACCATCATATGTTTGAATACGCCTGCGGGGAGTTTTTTGAGATGTGGTCGTGCCAGCTCGACGAGGCGTGCCTGGCCGTCGATGCTGCCCATATCGACCTGTTGTGAGAGGTGATCAAAGAGGTAGGCTGAGAGTGGCGCGGCTTCATCGATGCGCGCTTCAAATGCTCTTTTACCCTCTTTTTGCACCAGTGAGTCGGGGTCTTCTCCATCGGGTAGGAATAGAAAACGGGCCTGTCTTCCCGCCTGCATCACGGGGAGTGTGTTTTCCAGGGCGCGATTGGCAGCGTCGCGTCCGGCGCGGTCGCCATCGAAACAGAAGACCACTTCGCTGGTGGTGCGGAACATCAGCTCCAGATGTTCAACGGTGGTGGCGGTGCCGAGTGTTGCGACGGCGTAGCGAATGCCGTGTTGCGCCAGCATCACCACGTCCATGTAGCCTTCGACGATCAGCAGGCGTTGAATGTTTCGGTTAGCCTGGCGCGCCTCGAACAGGCCGTAAAGCGCTCGCCCTTTGTGAAAGAGTGGAGTCTCGGGGGAGTTGAGGTACTTGGGGGTGTCGTCACCCAGCACCCGCCCACCGAAGCCGATGACCCGCCCGCGCGAGTCGCGGATCGGAAACATGATGCGTTCGCGAAAGCGGTCGTAGTGGCTGCCGTTCTCTTTTTTGATCAGCATGCCGACGGTGGCGAGTGGGTGGGTGTTGTCATTGCCAAAACGTTTTTGCAATGTCTCCCAGCCGGGTGGGGCGTAGCCGACGCCAAATTCGGCTGCTGTCTCGCCGCTCAGGTGGCGTGTTTTAAGGTAGTTGATCGCCTGGCCGCCTTTGGGGTGCTCTTTGAGTTGTTGTCGATAGAAGTTGGCGACTTGCTGCATCAGCTCATAGAGTGGTTTGCTGTCGTTCTGCGTAGTGCTGGTGGAGTAGCTGCCCTGTGGGATTTCCATCCCGACGTGGGCGGCGAGGTCGCGTACGGCATCGAGAAAGTCGAGCCGTTCATACTCCATTAAAAAGCCGATGGCAGTGCCGTGTGCGCCGCAGCCGAAGCAGTGGTAGAACTGCTTCTCCTGGCTGACGGTGAATGACGGGGTTTTTTCGTCGTGGAACGGGCAGCAGGCGGTGTGGTTGCGCCCCGCTTTTTTGAGCGGCACGGAGGCGTCGATCAGGTCGACAATATCGACACGTGCGAGCAGCTCGTCGATGAATTGTTGTGGAATTTTGCCAGCCATCGGGCGCTTGACAGGTTAAGTTGCTGGGGTTACCAGCGCGGCTATTTTGCGCTGCTGATGTGGCAGGGGGATGTGGTGTTTATGCGCCAAGTCTGGCTTTGATCTGTGCGCTGACCGCACCCATATCCGCTCGCCCCTGGAGTTTGCCTTTTAAAAGGCCGATCACTTTGCCCATCTCTTTCGGGGAGCTGGCGCCACTGGTGGCGATGGCATCGTTAATCATGCTCTCCAGTTCAGCGTCACTAAGGGCGGGGGGGAGGTAGTCGGCGATGACATCGATCTCTGCGCGCTCTTTGTCGGCAAGTTCGGGGCGATCCCCTTTGGTGTACTGCTCGATGGAGTCGCGGCGCTGCTTCGTCATCTTGTCCAGAATAGCGAGCACCTGGCTGTTGTCCAGTTCGGTGCGCTCATCGACTTCGCGCTGCTTTATCGCGGCGAGTATCAGGCGGATGACGCCAAGCCGACGCGCATCTTTGCTGCGCATCGCTGTTTTCATGTCATCGGTGAGGCGCTGTTTTAGCGTGCTATCCATTGCTGGCGTTACCTTGCTATTATTTTAGTAAGGGGCACGTACGGTGCGCATTTTTTCGCTATAGGTCTTTTTCTGTTGTCTCTTAACAGCGGCGGCGGCTTTACGTTTACGCACAGCGGTAGGCTTTTCATAGAATTCACGGCGACGTACTTCTGAGATGATCCCGGTTTTTTCACAGATGCGCTTGAAGCGGCGTACAGCGACTTCGAAAGGCTCATTTTCTCTTAAACGAACAGATGGCATTTACTTTCCTCTTTATATGAATGGTTTAGCCTAAAACAGCGAACAGCGGATTCTACCCCTGGGGTAGTGGCTTGTAAAGCATGGTCGCGGCTGGCATCAAGCTTTCGGACTAAACGATGGGGTTCTTTAGCGTGTATTTCGTCGCCAGTTAAGGGCTGGCTGAGCAGACAGGGCAGGTGGGGTCCTGCTGTAGCTGCAGGCTACGCCACTCCATGGTGCTGGCGTTCAGGGTGAGCAGGCGGGTGTCGAGCGCATTGCCGAATGGTACCAGTGATTTGAGCGCTTCAGCGGCCATCATGCTGCCAATGATCCCTGTGAGTGGGGCGAAGATGCCGCTCTGAGCGCAGTTTTCTTCATCTGCGGTGGCGGATTCGTCAAACAGGCAGCGGTAACAGGGGGTGTTGCCGTCGTTGCGGAACAGGCAGATCTGTCCTGAAAGCCGAATCGCCGCGCCAGAGACCAGTGGGGTACGGCTTTTAACGCAGGCGCGATTGAGCATAAAACGGGTGGCGAAATTGTCGCTGGCATCGAGCACAACATCAGCGTTGGTGACGGCTGTCAGTAGTGTGTCGTCGGTCAGGCGGTGTTGAATCGCCGTTACCGTAATCTCAGGGTTGAGTGAGTGAATAGTGGTCTGTACCGATGTCGCCTTGTTTTGCCCAATGCGCCCGTTATGGTGTGCGATCTGGCGCTGCAGGTTGCTAAGGTCGACGACATCATCATCGCAGATAGTGATCTGGCCGACGCCACTGCTGGCGAGGTAGATCGCGGCGGGCGAGCCAAGCCCGCCCGCACCGATGATCAGCGCCTTCGACTGAAGCAGCCGCGCTTGCCCTGCCGTATCAATCTCGGGTAGCAGGAGGTGGCGGCTGTAGCGTTCAAGTTGTTGATCATCCATCTATTAATAGGTATAGGCGATCAGGCTATTGAGCGGGGTGCGTCCATCGTCCGCCCAGCCGCCAACTAAATAGATGGTGCGGTCGATGTGGGCAACGCCCATTGCGGCCAGTGGTGCCGGCATTGGCGGTAGCAGGTGCCAGCTGCTGGTGGCTCTGTCGTAACAGGCGGCGTGGTCGCAGATGCCGTCGCCGCTGTAACCACCAAAGATAAATGGCGTGTCGTCAATCATGATGGCGCCAAGGCCTGCAGCGGTCCACGGTAGCCTGAGGCTATCCAGCGTCCATTTCCCATCCGCTGGGTTGAATGTTTCGATGTGATCAAAATTATTGAAGCCTTCGGGGGTGAAGGCGACACCGCCCATGGTGAGGATCTTCTGGTCCATCACAACGGCATCAAGGGCGAAGCGCGGGGTTGGCAGTGGGCTGATCTCTTCCCATTTTCCGGTGGCTAGATTGAGCCGCTCGCAGAAGTCGAAGCCGGGGTCCGTCTTGGGGCCGGAGAGCGTGGCGTCTGGGTGGTGGCCGCCGAGGATATAGATGTGATTGTCGAACAGTGCGCCGGCAGGGTAGTCGTGTGGCTGGAGCATCGCTGGT
>DRLG01000265.1 GCA_011053135.1 Chromatiales bacterium | reverse complement strand
TCTATCGCGATCTCACAGTTGATGAGTACCTCGCTTACTGCGCACGGATTAATCGTATCGCTGCTGGTCAACGGCGCGCCGCGATCAATCTGGCCAAAGAGCGCTGTGGGCTAACAGCGGTCGGAAGGCGTCTGATTGCCAATCTATCCAAGGGTTATCAGCAGCGTGTCGGGATTGCGCAGGCGATCATCCATTCACCATCGGTGGTGCTGCTGGATGAGCCGACAGTGGGGCTCGACCCGATCCAGATTCGTGAAATCCGTAGCCTGATCCGTGAAGTTGCCAACGAACATAGCGTGGTGTTATCGACCCACATCCTGCCGGAGGTGCAGTCGGTGTGTGACCGGGTGCAGATCATTAACCGCGGGCGGCTGGTGCTGAATGAGTCGATTGAGCAGATGCGAGAGAAGTTGCAGGCGACGACACTGCTGGTGGCGCTGCGCTCGCTGCCGCCGGTTAGCGAACTGGAATCGATCGACGGGGTGGTGTCGGTGGCGCCAGTAGACGATGGTCGTCTACGCATCGGTTATGAAGTCGGCAATGATCCCTCTGATGCGATTGTCGAGCAGGCGGTGGCGAATGGCTGGGGGCTGCATGAGCTGACGCCGGAGCGGATGACACTGGAGCAGGTGTTTGTCGATATCACCACCGGTGATCTTCATGACCACGGTGAAAACGAGGGTGAAGCGGCATGATCTTCACGATAGCCGGGCGTGAATTGCGCTCTCTTTTTCTATCGCCACAGGCGTGGTCGATCCTTGCAGTGGTGCAGCTGATCCTCGCCTATATGTTTCTGGTGCAGATCGATCTCTTTATGCAGCTGCAACCGCGTCTGCCGACACTGCCGGGCGCGCCGGGTATCACCGAGATTGTGGCGGTGCCGCTACTCGGTAATGCGGCGATGATTCTGCTCTTGATTGTGCCGTTGATTACGATGCGGCTGATTAGTGATGAGCGCCGCAATCAGACGTTGACGCTGCTCTTTGCCGCGCCGATCTCGATGACCTCAATTGTGGTGGGCAAGTTTGTTGGGGTGATGGCTTTTCTGCTGATCATGCTGCTGATGATCCTGATGATGCCGCTGGCGCTGCTACTGGGTGGTTCGCTTGATTTTGGTGTGCTGGCGGCCGCGGCGCTCGGGCTGTTTTTACTGTTGGCGAGTTTTGCGGCAGTGGGGCTGTTTATGTCATCACTCACGGCGCAGCCGACGGTTGCGGCGGTCAGTACCTTTGGGGTGTTGCTACTGTTGTGGATTCTGGACTGGGCGGGTAACAGTGCAGGAGGTGATGCGGGGCAGGGGGGTGATGTGCTGGGTTATCTGTCGATCCTGCGCCACTACGAGGCGCTATTGAAAGGGGTTTTTAATAGCGCGGATGTGGTCTACTACCTGCTCTTTATTACCGTATTTCTGGTGTTGTCGATTCGCCGTCTTGATGCCGAGCGGACGCAGTATTAACGCGTTATGAAAGTCACATTAAAATCCCGTCGCTTGATGTTGCTGCAGAACCTGCTGTTTGTGGCGCTGTTTCTTGGCGCTATTGGTCTGACCGGCTGGCTGAGTACGCAATATAACTATCAGGCTGACTGGACAGAGAATGGACGCAATACCTTATCGGAGGCCAGCGTTGCACTGCTGGCAGAGATGCCGCAGCCGGTGACCATCACCGTGTTTGTGCGTGAGACGCCGATGGTGCGCAAACATATCACTGAACTGGTGGCCCGTTATCAGCGTTACAAAGCGGATATTGAGCTGAAATTTATCAACCCGGATGCTGAACCGCAGCGGGTGCGCGAGATGAACATCACCACCGAAGGTGAGATAGTGGTTGAGTCTGCCGGGCAGCAGGCGCGCACTAAACAGATTTCAGAAGAGGGGATCAGTAATGCACTGCAAAAGGTGTTGCGCGGCGGTGAACGCAGAATCGCTTTTTTGCAGGGGCATGGTGAGCGTGATTTTCTCGGGGCGGCGAACTACGATCTCTCTGCATGGGCGCAGCAGCTACAGGCGAAGGGGGCGCAGCTTTATGGGTTGAACCTCGCCAGCGTGGCAGAGGTGCCGGATAACACGTCGCTGCTGGTGATTGCCGGGCCGCGTGCCGATCTGCTGGCGGGCGAGCTGGTGGCGATTCAGGGGTACCTCGACCGTGGTGGTAATCTATTGTGGCTGGTCGATCCCGGTGAGCTGTTTGGGCTTTCTGGCGTGGGTAAAGAGATGGGGGTTCAGTTCCTGCCTGGTACAATTATCGACCCCAATGTTTCACAGGTCGGAATGCAGCTGTTTGGTACCGATGACCCGCGTATGGTGCTGGTGGCGAGTTACGGCGCGCATCCGGTGGTGGCGGGGTTTGATTTTAATACCCTGTTCCCGGTGGCGCGCGGTATCGAAATTAGCGATGTGGGGGAGTGGCAACCGACCACGCTGTTAAAGACACTATCGAATGTCTGGGCGGAGCGAGGCGAGATTGCTGGCAGCATCGGTTTTGATGCCGCCGATATCGCAGGCCCACTGAATATCGGAGTGGCGTTGAGCCGCGACCGCGGTGATTCGCAGCAGCGTGTGGTGGTGATTGGTGATGGCGACTTTCTATCAAACGGCTATCTCGGTGTCGGGGGGAATTTGCAGCTAGCGATGAACATCGCTAACTGGTTGATGGATGATGAGGCGCTGCTGTCGATCCCCGCAAAAAGTGCCTCTGACATTACGCTGGAGATGGACGAGTTTGAACTGGCGATACTGGGGGGTGCATTTCTGGTGGTGCTGCCGTTACTGCTGCTCGGCAGCGGTTTCTTTATCTGGTGGCGACGTCGTCGTCGATGAAGGTCTGAATGCGCGCCCGTTGGCTCCTGAATCTGTTGCTCTCTCTGATTGTGGTGGCGCTGGCGACACTGGCCTATCTGCGCCCGGGGCTTGATGAGGCTGAATCGGTGAAGAGGCTTTCACCACTATCACCGGCGCAGGTGCAGCGCGTCGAGATTGAGCGGCCGGAGCAGGAACCCATTACGATGGTGCGCGGTGTTAACGGCTGGCAGCTAACCGCGCCGATCAATTTGCCTGCCAATCCATTTCGGATTGAACCCCTGTTGCAGCTGCGCCGTGCGGTGAGCCATGCAAGCTTCGCGGTGGATGATAATGGGCTGGCTCAATACGGCCTGGCTGTGCCGAGGGTGAAGCTAAGCCTCGACGGTGAGCAGTACGCCTTTGGTGATACCGAACCGCTCAATGGTTACCGCTATGTGCTGGTTGATGGCACTGTCAATCTGCTCTCTGATCGTATTCATCATTATCTGTTGATGTCGCCGTATGATTTTGCGTCACTGGAGCTGCTTTCACCACAGAGTGAGTTGATTGAGCTGCGTTTTAATAATCAGGTAATCGATGATGAGCTTACACTGACGGCGTGGAGCGAGGCGCATGCGCGACGTGTATCACGCTATTCTGAGCCGGAGAGTGATGTTGAGAGATTGTCGCTGGTTTTGGCTGATGGCACTACGTTGCAGATTGATATCCTGTTACACGAGCCGGAGTTTGTACTGGGCATCGTTGAGCGCGGGGTGCGTTACCACTTCACAGAAGAGGAGGGTGAACGCCTGATGCAGATGAGGGTGGGTGGCGATGCCTGAGCTGCCAGAGGTCGAGACTACGCGGGCAGGTATTGAGCCGCATCTGGTCGGCGAGGTGGTTGCTGCAGTAAAGGTCTATCAGCGGCAGTTGCGCCGTCCAGTGAGTGCAAGGCTGGCAACGGCGCTGAAGGGTGGCGTGTTTGACTCTGTGACGCGTCGGGGCAAATATCTGTTACTGAAAAGTGGCGGCGGTAGTGTGATTATTCACCTTGGGATGTCCGGCAGCCTGCGTCTGGTGGCTGAAGGTGTCGCGTTAGAAAAGCACGATCATGTTGAATTTGTGCTGGCGAGCGGAGAGTCGTTACGCTATCGCGATCCACGCCGTTTCGGGCTGGTGCTGTGGACGGCAAATGATCCGCTGCAACACCCTCTTATTGCGAAACTTGGGGTGGAGCCGCTGGAAGCGGCGTTTGATGCTGACTATCTTCACTCGATTGCGCAACAGCGCAGTGTCGCAATTAAACAGTTGATTATGAATGGTCAGATAGTGGTGGGTGTGGGGAATATCTACGCCAGTGAGGCGCTGTTTCGTGCTGGGGTTCATCCAGCGCGGGCGGCGAAGCGACTCTCACGCGCGCGCTGCGAACGACTGGTGAGCGCAATCAGGTCGGTGTTGTCAGAGGCGATCAAACAGGGCGGCACGACACTG
>DRLG01000264.1 GCA_011053135.1 Chromatiales bacterium | reverse complement strand
TTTAGACAGAGCTTGGCCAGCGCATCACGGAAATCCTCATAATCCTCGGCGTTAATTGGAAATAGACCCGCAAATACCTGAGGTTTCGCCTCCTGAAAATCTGGCAGCGCCGCCTCAGCGGGATTACCGGTCAAGGTGAGTGTATCGCCCACGGGTGCGCCGTTAATCTCTTTGATACCTGCAATGACATAACCGACTTCACCCGCCGCTAGCGACGCCAGATCATTCGCCTTGGGGGTGTAGATGCCGACTCGGTCGATCTGATGGCTCTTACCGGTTGACATCACCGTCACCTTATCTTTGACCGCAATCGTCCCCTGAACAATACGTACCAGTGATACCACGCCAAGAAAATTATCGAACCAGGAGTCGATGATCAACGCCTGCAGTGGCGCCTTGGGGTCACCCACCGGCGGGGGTACCCGCGCGACGATATCTTCCAGCAGCGCATCCACTCCCAGTCCAGTCTTGGCGCTGACACGGATGGCCTCTTCCGCCTCTACCCCGACAATCTCTTCGATCTCCTGAATGACGCGATCCGGATCCGCCGTTGGCAGGTCGATTTTGTTTAGCACTGGCACCACTTCGAGCCCCTGTTCAATTGCGGTATAACAGGTCGCGACCGTCTGTGCCTCAACCCCCTGTGAGGCGTCCACTACCAGCAGCGCCCCTTCACAGGCCGCCAGTGAACGTGACACCTCGTAGGCAAAGTCGACATGGCCTGGCGTATCGATAAAATTGAGCTGGTAGCGCTCGCCGTCACTGGCAACATATTCCAGTGTGACACTCTGCGCCTTGATGGTGATACCGCGCTCGCGTTCAATGTCCATCGAATCGAGCACCTGGGCAGACATCTCACGCTCACTCAGGCCGCCGCAAACCTGAATCAGGCGGTCTGATAGCGTTGATTTTCCGTGGTCGATATGGGCAATGATTGAGAAATTACGTATGTGCTTCATTATGTAGGCAAACTCAGAACGGGAATGACCCCGGAAATTCCAAAAAAGAAGGGGGAATTCTAAACGATTCCCCCCCTTCTTGTATCATTTCCGTGCGAAAAAACGGAAAAACCGGTTTTCTTGCCGTTACCGGCTACTCATCATCCATAATCTTCAACGCAAGAAAGACCGGGCCGCTGCTTCGCTGCACCAGCACGGGCACGGAACGCCCCGCTTTTAGCTCCTCAACGATCGCCTTGAATCTCTTAACACCATCGATATCCCGATTATTCAGCATCACGATGATATCGCCCTTGCGTATGCCGGCGTGTGCAGCGGCACCGCGGCCAACCGAATCAACATAGACACCCGACTTTCCTTCCTCAAGCATCGCTTTCTGCTCATCTTCCAGCGCTGAAACGATCACCGCCAGCCGTTCAATTTCAACCTCTTTATCTTCTGCTTTCTTTGAAGCCGAAACCTTTAAGTCGTCATCCAGCGGTAATTCACCAATCTTAACCTCAAGGGTGATCGCTTTACCCTCGCGGATAACCTGGGTCTTAACCTTTTCTCCTACACGGGTACTCCCAACCATGGGCGGTAAAGCGGAGGAGCTGACGACCTCCTCGCCATTAAAGGCGACCACGACATCACCCACTTTGATACCGGCAGCTTCAGCAGGACTTTCAGGGATCACTTTCGCAACCAGGGCGCCGATCGGTTTCTCCATTTCAAATGATTCGGCCAGCTCACGGGTCACATCCTGAATCAAAATACCAAACCAGCCACGCGTCACATGGCCACTCTCTTTCAGCTGCTCAACAACATTCATCGCCATATCCATCGGGATCGCAAAAGAGAGCCCCATAAAGCCACCCGTGCGACTATAAATCTGAGAGTTTATCCCCACCACCTCGCCCTCTAAGTTGAACAGCGGACCGCCCGAATTACCGGGGTTGATCGCCACATCGGTCTGGATAAAGGGAACATAATTTTCATTGGGCAGACTGCGCCCCTTGGCGCTCACAATCCCGGCGGTCACCGTATGGTCGAAACCAAATGGCGAACCGATGGCCAGCACCCACTCGCCCACTTTCAGCGCATTCGATTTGCCAATCTTTACAATCGGTAGATCGTCGGCATCGATCTTTAACAGCGCCACATCACTGCGCTTGTCCATACCGATCACCTCCGCCACAAATTCGCGCCGGTCGCTCAAACGAACAATAATTTCATCCGCCCCTTTAATCACATGATTATTGGTCAGCACATAACCATCTTCAGAAATAATAAAACCCGAGCCGAGTGATTTAGCGTCAAAGAGATCGGGACGACCATGGCCACCACCCTCTTTATCACCAAAAAAACGTCTTAGAAAATCATCAAAAGGGGCCCCTGGTGGAATGCCCCGCGGCCGCTCCAGCCGCTCACTTTGGTTCACCTTCTGGGAGGTGCTAATGTTTACGACCGCTGCGCTATGGGTCTCCACCAGTGCGGTAAAATCAGGCAGTCCTAACGCATTTTTTGCTGCCCAGCTACTGTTGATTGTTGCGACGAACAACATGAGTGTAAATGCAATAAAGGAAGCCCCCTTTATCGTCATTGCGTTTCTCATAACATCTCCCTTGCTTGTGACTATTGTATTACTCCTGCCCTTTAAGGGCGGGATTATGTTTAAACTCAATTCGAGCCTCATTCGGTACGCTGCGCAATATTTCAGGCTGGCAGACATTTTGCCGACGTAGCTTTTGTGTGTATCGGCGTAACCAGGCGAAGCCAACAAAAAGGCCAGTAGCAGCGCCCAGAATAGTTGCCCCCTCAGATGCCGTACCCCACCAGCGAACAGCCATCATTTCACCGATACCAGCGCAAAGCAACATCAATAAAAGTGGGACAATGTAAGCGGCAAAAGAGCTTTTTAACAACCAGCGCTCATCGATACCGATCACTACCTGCTGGTCAACCCTGGCATCGATGTGGTTGATTGCCCGTAGTTGAACCGCTGCACGCCCCAGCGCCTTGCTGACCACCGCTGTACCGCAACCTTTATTGAGCGAGCAGGATTCGCAGGTCGATTTACGCTGTGTCTCAACCAGCGCATATTCACC
>DRLG01000263.1 GCA_011053135.1 Chromatiales bacterium | reverse complement strand
TCTATCGCGTCGGCGGGCATGCATCGATCAGGAGCGATGTGCGCATCATTGCCGCGACCCACCAGAATCTTGAACAGCGTGTCAGTGACGGGCTATTCCGCGAAGATCTCTACCACCGCCTCAACGTGATCCGCATCCATATCCCCGCGCTCAGCGAACGCAGCGAAGACATTAAAATGATGGCGGATCACTTTCTTCATCGCGCCGCCAGCGAGCTTGCAGTCGAACCCAAGGTGCTCGATGATGAAACCGCCCAGTTTCTCTCTCACTACAGCTGGCCAGGCAACGTTCGCCAGCTTGAAAACACCTGCCGTTGGCTAACCGTTATGTCTCCCGGCCAGACCATCCATCTCGAAGATCTACCGCCCGAACTTAGAAATGACAGCGCCAGCCGTACAAATGGTGAGGACTGGGAATCTGCACTCAAACAGTGGGCCGACTCGCAACTCTACCAGGGGAACAAAGAGATCCTCAACATGGCAGTGCCCGCCTTTGAGCGCATTATGATCGAGTCAGCGCTAAAATATACCGGTGGCCGCAGGCAGGAAGCGGCAAAGGTGCTCGGCTGGGGACGCAACACCCTGACGCGCAAAATCAAAGAGCTCAATATGGAGAATGGTGATAGCGAAACAACCAGTTAAATGCCCTCCGCGGCACCTATCCTAGCAGGTGCCGCATATTCAACACCCTGAATTTTAATTAAAAAATCCAGTAAAGCGCTTACTTTCCGTTTTATTTCCGAGTAAAATGCTCGGCTATTTTTGCTCGTATAATTTAAGGAGAAGTTTGTCGTGACAACTGACGCTGCGCACCGCAGTTTATGGCGCACCGCCGATATCTATTTTGGCACCAGCCTGGTATTAGGTTTGACCCTCAATTACTACCACACGCTGGATTTTGGCCCGCTGAGTGGCTCCTACATACTGCACATGATCGGCGCACCGTTACTGGTTATCGGCAGCCTGGTCATCATCTACTCAAAGCAGGCGCTCAGCCAACAGGACCAGCCCTCCGAACCCGGCGTCACCACCACCTCTATCGTTGATAGTGGCATGTTTAGCTACTCCCGGAACCCTCTCTATGTGGGATTAACACTCTGCTATTGTGGACTCGCATTTGCCATCGACAACCTCTGGCTGCTTATTTTACTGCCATTCACGCTGATAACGGTACAGATTGCCTTAATCACCCCGGAAGAGCGCTATCTGGAAAAGAAGTTTGGGGATGAGTACCGAGCCTATAAAAAGCGGGTTCGGCGCTGGATCTAAGCCTGCAGATACAGGCTGCTAGCCCAATTAAGCCTCTTGCATAGCATGGAGCCCGTGCTATCATGCTCAAATGATTGTCTCATTTAAGAATCAAGCAACAGAAGATATCTTCAATGGAAAAAATACCAAGGGCGCGAGGAAGTTATGCCCGAGGTCACTTTGGCGGGTAGCCTTTAGAAAGCTTGATCAACTGGATTCAGTAATAGATTTAGAAGAGCTTAGGGTTCCTCCCGGTAATCGCCTTGAATCGCTTTCTGGAGACAGAAAAGGTGAGTTTAGTATACGTATTAATGAACAATATAGGGTTTGTTTCAAATGGAGCGAAGGTGGCCCGCTTGATGTAGAAATTACTGATTATCATTAATGTGAGGTAGTAAATTATGAGAATTCCGAGTCATAGAGAGCCCACGCATCCAGGTGAGATGTTAAGGGAAGAGTTTTTAATTCCGATGGAAATTAGCCAGAGAGATTTGGCTGACGCCATTCATGTTCCATATCAACGAGTAAATGAGTTGGTCAACCTGAAGAGGGGAGTAACTCCAAGCACCGCATTAAGGTTGTCCAGGTTTTTTGGTGTATCCGCTGATTATTGGTTAAATCTGCAAGTTCGTTGGGATCTGTATAAGGCACAAGAGGCAGAAAAATCAGAACTGAAGGCAATTAAAGATTTTCATCATTTTCAAAAAATGGCCTAACAAGAGCGTTCAACTTGGACATGCCGTAGTGGTGTTTTATTTAATGACTACTCCTGCTAGCCAGCCGTCTGCGCCACAGCGCGAGGAACAGCAAACTCACTAACCAGCCAGGGCCTGATACACCACCACCTCCATTCTCACCATCAGTAGAAGCTGGAGAGGAGGTAGTCTCACTACCCGATGTCGCCACTGGCGCTGTTGCGGCTGAGACACCCAACGCAACCGGGTCACTGATCACCCCATTCGTAGAGTTAAGGTCAAAGATATCGTTATCACGCAGAACCAGTGTCACTGTTCTTGCGGCCGCATCAAACACCGCGGAAGACTCCGTTGAACTAGGGACAGTACTCAGCGTTGACCAGATACCAAATTTATTCATCTTACGTACCACTGCATCTGGCGCAATAACCATAGTGGCTGGCAGATGAAGTGTGACGGTAATCGTATCAACACCTGCATCCGGCACAACATCAGTCACATCAAAAAACATCGCCCCCAGTGGGTAGGCGAAATCTGGGTCAGACATCGTCGCCAACAGGTCGGACTCAGAAATAACCGTCACAGGGCTCACTGCACTTGTGTTATTTGGCTCTAATGTCGCGATAACGCGCGATTCCACAGAAGGCTCGTTGATGACGATGTTGACCCTCCCTAGATCACAGACAACACCATCACAAGCGCCAAAATCAAAGCTATCGACACCACTCGCGCCCGCATTGGCAGTGTACGTGAAGACCCCATTCAAATCCCAGGAGACAACACCTTTTGAAGGTAACCCAAGCGTAAAATAGCCTAAAGTATCACCATCCAGATCAATCGCTGTTACTTCAGCATTCACCGCGCCATTGGCAGGCACTACAACCAGTAGATCGAATGCTTGAGGCGGTTGATTGCTACCACTACCAGGCGGGGGTGGCGGTGTATAGGGCAGTGGTGGTGTCACAAGGGGCAGCCCAAAGTCTGTTGCGCCAAATTCAAATGCACCGCTATCACAACTGGCAATGCCACGAGGCCCATATTTACGCTGATCGTGATTAGGACAATATGCGACATAACCTTGATTGATCGCAACACTGCCGCTGTCTAATGCATGAGTTTGTGTCGCCCCACCATTATCACCCAGCGGGTTCAACGCAATTTGCGCTAAAGGGATCGGAGAGATCGTCTCACCCGCATTAACACAGGTACCATCCCCCGTCACCGTTCCGATTTTTACCAGCAGCGCCGGTGCAGATGGACTCGTAACGATATCATTAAAACAGTCGCCCCCTACGCCATTACCAGCAATAAGCGTGTTGTAGAGGCCAAGCACGGCACCACCCTGATTACCTGTCTGCGCTCGATTATAGAGCCCACCACCTTTAGGTTCTGCAGGCAAAATGACCTGTGTATTTTCACTAACATTCCCAAGCGCATCATTGTTAGTCACCGTCACATGCTGCAAGCTTGCGGTATAGAGGCTATTTGCATTCGCATTGTAAAATCCTCCACCCCAACGGCCTGCTTTATTACCACTAATCGTCGAATTAGTGATCACCATTCCACCTATCTGGTGGTAGATCCCACCGCCATCGCGGTAGGCACTATTGTTTGCAATGGTGGAGCGGTTAATCTCCAGGCTGTTATTCATACCTGAGTTAAAGATGCCACCACCGAAGATGATGTCCTGAGCAATATGGGTGTTATCAATAATAGAACTATCATTGATAACGAGCCGACCGTTCATATTGCTAATACCACCACCAAAACCAGCGACCATGTTATTGCTGATCGTACTGGCATTAATGGTCACATTAGAAAAGCGGGCGTCGATACCTCCGCCCACCCCGCCGGCACTATTATTGCTCACATTGACACGGTTCAGTGTTAGCGCAGCGCTTACAACTTTGATACCACCACCGCCATCTTGCTGGCCAATATCCTGCTGCTCAATCACATCTGGATTGACAATAGAGACCTGGTTATGGCCGTTGCGGATGGTAATATCATTTAGCGTTAGATTGCCCCCCATCTGGACATCAAACACGCGGTCCATAAGCTGACCATCAATGGCTACCTGACTGGATGCAGCACCATTGATAATAATTCGACTTTTGATGTCGAGATCACCCGTGGCAGCATTGTCCTCATTCGAACCAGAAATTGTTAACGGGTAATTACTGGCGATCGGCATATTGATCGTCGTTGTGCCATTGGCAATCGCATTGGATTGCTGGATTGCGGCTCGCAGGCTGCATGCGCCCGACGGGGTATTACAAGCTGGATTCGTGAGATCGGTATCAACTTCATCCGCAGTGGTCGTCACTGTAAATGTTTGATCAGCAGACGCAAGCGGAGATCCTCCCAGCGCAAGCAGCAGCGCTAAACCTGTTTTGATCCCCTTCATCATCCCCTAACCCCTATTTTTATTAGGCAATATACCCGCTCAAGCGATCTGTAATCATATACTGATTTAGGGTAAAAACTAAAGTTTCTGGCAAAATAACCGCTATAGCGTGCTCAGGAGCCTGTCAGTGGAAATGGTCGTACCCGCCTATCACCCTGATTTTAAAGCATGTGCGCCGCAGCGGCTATTTTGCCAGCCACTGTCAGTTCAACACCAGCGTCCCTGTTAACTGGGCAATCTCGCTCATTCCGTGGCGCTCCATATATTCCACCAGCCCCGCGTTGATCTTCGGGCAGATCAGCGGATCATAAAAAAGCGCTGTACCGATACCCACTGCCGAGGCACCCGCAATCATAAACTCGATCGCATCCTCTGCGCTCGTAATGCCACCCTGCCCAATAATCGGTATGTTGTGCCCTTTGCAGACCTGATAGACCTGGTGCGTCTTCAACAGCGCCACCGGCTTGATCGCCGGGCCAGAAAGCCCGCCCTGATTATTGCCGATAATCGGCGTGCGCTGCTCGATATCAATCGCCATGCCCATCAGCGTATTGATCACCGCAAAGGCGTCTGTGCCGGCATCGA
>DRLG01000262.1 GCA_011053135.1 Chromatiales bacterium | reverse complement strand
TGCACAAGGGCAGGCGATGATTAAGACCGTCATTGTCGTCAACAGCACATAGGCGCTTTTGGGATCAGGGCCAAAATTAAACCAGACCAGAAAAGTGACCACTGCGATCAGTAACACAACCGGAACAAAGACTGCGGCGATCTTATCGACCAGCCGTCCGATTGCGGGTTTGGCATTCTGCGCCTGACGCACCATCTCAATGATCTGTGCCAGCGCAGTATCTTTGCCGATGCGGGTCGCGCGAAAAAGAAAAGTGCCGGACTTATTGAGTGTGCCGCCAATCACCTCATCTCCAGCACTTTTCTCCAGCGGCAGCGGTTCACCGCTAATCATCGACTCATCAATATTAGAGCGCCCTTCGATGATCACCCCATCAACCGCGATCTTTTCACCGGGGCGCACCCGCAATGTTTCGTTTAGCCCCACCTGCGCAATCGGCACATCGATCTCTCTGCCTTCACGCACCACGCGCGCGCTCTTCACCTGCAATCCGATCAACCGTTTAATCGCTTCAGAGGTCTTGCCACGTGCGCGCATCTCCAGCGCCGCACCAAGATTGATCAATGCGATAATGATCATCGCCGCTTCAAAATAGAGATGGCGCGCCTCGGGCGGTACAAGCGCAGGCCAGAGCAGAATCAGAAAGGAGAAGAGCCACGCAGTGCCGGTACCCAGTGCGATCAACGTATCCATATTGGCGTTATGCGCCTTGAACGCTTTCCATGCTCCGGTAAAAAAACGGCCACCGGAGTAGACCAGCACAAACAGGCTGATGGCCGCAACAAACAGCCAGAAGAGACGACCACCACCTTCAAGCGGCGGCGCTACGCCAAACAACATCATGCCAAATAGTGATGAACCGACCAGCCCGGCAACCGCTGCCTTTTTAAGCAGCAGGCCGTAGTAGGCAAACGCGGCCGCCTCTTTCTCTTCCGCCTCATCTTCGGTCCCGCGTAGCTCAGCTGCCTCATAACCGCCAGCAACCACCGCATCGATCAACGCCTGCGCATCGATCCTGCCGCTCACCTCTGCAGTGTGTTCAGCAAAATTAACCGCGGCGCTCTCGACACCCGGCACCGCCTGCAGTAGCCGCTCGACTGATGCGACGCAGCCCGCACAGCTCATGCCGCCTATGGAGAGATGGATCTGTTTTTCTGTCATTTGGTTATATTCATTATCACGTGGTTACAAGCAGCGAGTGGCGACACCATCACCTATCTCAACAGCCGCAGGCAAAAAACTGGGGGGGGGTATGATGAACTGCTCGTCATGAGAATTAAAAGATTACACCGCTTAGTTTATCACGACAGAGAAGAGATGCATGACAGCCAGACAACCCCTTCGCCCTACTCATTGCCGGGGTTCTGGTGGAACTCGATCACATTCCGATCCTGATCCCGGATAAACAGCATCACACCACCACCGGGGAGTGTCACCGGCCCTTCCGTGATCTCAATGCCTCGCTCATTTAACCCAGCCTCGACAGCTTTAATGTCCGTGACATCCAGCGCAATATGGGTATAGCCAGGATGTTTTTCAGCAACATCCATCAGGATGTTTTGCGATACTCCCGGTGTCGCATTTAGAATAAAGTTTATATTTATCCCCGAGGGGTGCTCCATAATCGCAACCGGTTCAGGGCCGAGTGGCCCGGCGATAAAGACAAAACCGAGCTGCTCATAAAATGTTCTGGCCGTATCAAGGCTGGCGACACGAATCCCGACGTGGTTAATTCCAGTTATCTCTTTCATCTGCATTAATCCTCTCTATGTCGATTCTGGCACTGCCTCATCTCGCACTCATCCGAGCGAATCTCCATAACCTGCTAGCGACGTAGTGCGCGCTGATCAATCTCATACCACGCAGCGTAGAGCTGGTCAGGCCATTGTGACTGAAACCATGCGATCACGGCATCGATCTCTTTTTCATTCAGTTTGCTACCCCAGGCGGGCATGTTCCCTCCACCTGCTGCACTACCGTTTTTGATGCGGTTTTGAAGAAACGCCATCGGGTGGTGCCAGGCGTGCCCCGTACCATTTAATGGGGGCGGCGGGAAGAGGCCGTCGGCACCACGTTTGCGCCATTCGGGGTCACCTTCACCATTTTTACCGTGGCACGACGCGCAATATTGCTGAAAAATCTCGCCTCCCTGCGCAACCAGATCAGGGGGGTGATGACGGTTGATCTGCTCTCCACTCTGAGTGGTAATCACTCTGCCTTTGACAGGCTCGGGCGCATCACAGGCGGCGAGCAACAGCAGTATCAAAGAAAAAATGGGATAACGACTGTTCATCGGCAAGGCATCTCAAAACGGCAGAAAGCGCAGGGGTGGATGTGGGAGTGAAACATCCCGTTGCAGTATCTATTGACAACCACCCGATAGCGCCCTGTCGTTAACGCAGTTCACTCATAAAGGCCTGCTGATTTACGGGTAGAGCTTCCGCATCGGACTGAGACCATAAAATCAGCGCATCGCCCGAGTTATCCATAGCAATCGCAGGAGTAGATGAGACATTCGTACTAACACCCGGGTTAATTGAGTCCAGCAGACTCACCGGGTGGCGCCATGAAGCAGCCCGGTACTCGCTCTTATAAAGTCGCCATTTAAAGCCATCAAACTGTCGCCAGGCAATAATGGCATTGCTATTGTCATCCATCGCCAGCGCACTATTTGCCACACCGCCACCGTTCGGAGTAAAGTTATCGGCAAGGCTTGCTGGATGCGTCCAGGCGTTCAGACGATACTCACTCTTAAACAGTTGCAGCGTTTGCGACTCATCAGGCTGCTCCCAGGTGATGATCGCCTCACCGTTATCATTCATCACAACTTGTGGATTCACCGCATTCAGCCCGGCGGGGCTAATATTATCCGCCTCGTTGGCAGGGTGTACCCAGATGCCGTTTCTGTACTCACTTTTATAAATATGGGTGATTTCAACCGGATCGCTACCGGGGTAGTAAGGGTGCGGTTGCGCCTCGGATACCGCCTGATCCCAGACCATAATTGCGTTGCCATTGTTATCCATTGCAACCCTGGGGCTCGAGAAGTTACCGGATCTTCGCGGTGAAATCGAGAGATTATTATAAGGATCAACCAGAGCAGACCACGCCCCGCCCCTGTACTCGCGCATATTAATCAGGAATTTCCCACTATTACCATCACCCGAATGCTGGCGCCATACGATAATGGCATTACCACTGTTATCCATTGCGACATCCGGCGAAGTCTGTACTGGACGACCGGGCCAGCTAAAACGGTCTGTGATATTCGCTGGATGATTCCAGGCGCCACCCCGATATTCGCTAACATAAAGCTGAGGGGCATCGATAACCGGAGTGGTGCCATCCAACTGGCGCCAGACAATAATAGTATTCCCCTGATCATCCATTGCCACAGCTTTGTCTTCAAAGGCCTCCACTCCAGAGGCCGAAAAACTGATATATGATGTTAACGCCGCTGGGTGAATCCATGTGCCGCCTCGGTATTCACTCATGTAGATGTGAGGCTTACCAAAAGTCGGGCTTGTATGGTGTTGCTGTGTCCAGACAATGACCGC
>DRLG01000261.1 GCA_011053135.1 Chromatiales bacterium | reverse complement strand
TCGTAATGACCAGATCACCCTGGCAGAGATCGAGGCGCTGAACCCGGCACGCATCGTTATCTCTCCCGGCCCCTGCACACCCGATAAGGCGGGGATCTCGCTCGAGGTGATTGAACGGTTCGCCGGGAAAGTACCGCTGCTTGGCGTCTGCCTCGGCCATCAAAGTATCGGCCAGGCCTTTGGCGCAGAGGTGGTTCATGCGAAGACCATCATGCACGGCAAGACCTCAATGGTGAAACATCACGATGTCGGAGTTTTTAAAGGGTTGAAAAACCCACTGGAAGCGACGCGTTACCACTCACTGGTGATAGCCGCAGAGACGCTGCCGGACTGTCTCGAAGTGACCGCCTGGACTGAGGATGATGCGGGTCATCTTGATGAAATTATGGGCGTGCGCCATAAAACGCTGGCGATCGAAGGGGTGCAGTTCCATCCCGAATCGATCCTCACCGAATGTGGTCATGAGATGCTAAAGAACTTTTTAGAGGTGGCTCTCTAAATGTAGCCCGATGCAGCGCAGCAACCTGGGGTGGCAACCGCTATTTTTGCCTCATCTCCCCAGACTTCACTGCATGATACTCGAGCTACTTTGGTGGTTAATAGAGAAGAGAAATGTGACGGGAGGAAAAAGATGGAGATGCAGGCAGCCATTCGTGCAGTGACCGAGAACCGTAACCTCTCAGTTGATGAGATGAGCGATGTGATGCGCACCATCATGACGGGTGAGGCGACGCAGGCGCAGATCGGCGGCTTTCTGGTCGGCCTGCGAATGAAGGGTGAAACGGTCGATGAGATCACCGCGGCAGCAAAGATCATGCGCGAGCTGGCGACGCCGGTAGCGATCTCTGGCGCCCATCTGGTGGACACCTGCGGTACCGGTGGTGATGGTACGAGTACCTTTAATATCTCAACCGCAAGTGCGTTTGTTGTTGCAGCGGCGGGTGGCAAGGTGGCGAAACATGGCAACCGCTCAATCTCCAGTAAGTCGGGCAGTGCCGATCTGTTAGAGGCTGCGGGTGTGCGGCTCGATCTCTCCGCGGAACAGGTGACGCAGTGTGTTGATGAGATCGGTGTCGGTTTTATGTTTGCACCACAACACCACGGAGCAATGAAACATGCGATCGGCCCGCGTAGAGAGATGGGGGTACGCACGCTGTTTAATCTACTAGGGCCGTTGACCAATCCGGCGGGCGCGCCACATCAGGTGATCGGTGTCTTTAGTGCGCAGTGGGTTGCACCGCTGGCCGAAGTGCTGGGTAAGCTCGGTAGTAAACATGTGATGATTGTTCACGCCGATGACGGCATGGATGAGATCAGCATCGGTTCCGCAACAGCGGTGGCAGAATTAAAAGATGGCAGGGTGACCACTTATAAGATTGCACCTGAAGATTTCGGTATGACGACAGGCGACTGCGCAGCGCTTGCAGTGAAAGATGCCAACGAGAGTCTGCAACTGATCCGCTCGCTGCTGAGCGGTGAAAGAGGGGCGGCCTACGACATCGTTGCGCTGAATGCAGGTGCTGCAATCTATGTTGCCGGACTAACGGACTCTCATGCGGCTGGTGTTAAAAAGGCTCAGCGGGTGATGAGTGATGGCAGTGCCAATGAAAAACTGGATCAGTTCATCGCGTACAGTAACGCGTTATAAATTGACGTTACAGAAGAGCATTTAAAAATGTCACAGGCAGATATCCTTAAAAAAATCCTGGCACGTAAACGTGAAGAAGTTGTCGAGCGTAGCGCATCACTCCCGATGGATGCGTTAAAGGGGCAGGTCGAAACAGCGCCGCCCGTGCGTGACTTTGTTGGTGCGATGCAGGCGAAGCTTGCGGCTGGGAAGTCCGCAGTGATCGCCGAGATCAAAAAGGCATCGCCAAGCAAGGGGGTACTGCGCGAAGATTTTCAGCCAGCGGAGATAGCACGCTCTTATGAAAAAGGGGGGGCAGCCTGCCTGTCGGTATTGACGGATCGAGACTTTTTTCAGGGCAGTGAAGCGTATCTGCAACAGGCGCGTGCGGCGTGTAACCTGCCGGTGATCCGCAAAGATTTCATCATCGATAACTATCAGCTCTATGAGGCGCGCGCGATTGGTGCAGACGCTATTTTGCTGATTGTCGCAGCACTCGACGACGCACAGCTTGTGTCGCTGGCAAACCTGGCCGAGCAACTCGGCATGGCGGTACTGGTTGAGGTGCATAATGCGGATGAGCTTGAACGGGCCAAAGCGTTGAAGACACCGCTGTTTGGTGTCAACAATCGTAACCTCAAGACCTTCGAAGTTTCACTGCAGAATACGATCGAGCTGTTGGCAGCGATGCCTGACGGGTGTATCGTCATCACAGAGAGCGGCATCCATGCGCGAGAGGATGTTGAATTGATGCGCAACAATCGCGTCAACAGCTTTCTGGTCGGAGAGGCGTTTATGCGCTGTGAAGACCCCGGGGGGCGTCTGGCCGAGCTTTTTGTGTAGTGTCTCTGTGTGCGGTTAAAGCCGCTGGTTATCTCGTCGATAACTGACAGAGATATAAAGTAACAGGGGGTAGCTGCTCTGTTTTTCTTTGACTAACAAAAAAGGAAGGTGTGATGTCTCAGAGAATTCTACAGGTCACGGTGTGTGGCATCTTGTTCATGGCAGCGGGTTCAGCCTCTGCAGTTCCATTTAACTCATTTGATCCTCGTTCATACGCCATGGGGGGGGCGGGAGTTGCCTCGGGTACTAGCGCTAACGCCGGTTATATGAATCCGGCTCTGTTAGCAGTAGCCCGTGAAGAAGAGGACTTTGCGCTGGAGTTTCCAGTGGTGGGGGTACGTTTTAGAGATCGAGATGATGTGATCGATGAGGTTGACGCATATCAAAACTCAAATTTTGAGTCGAACTTAACGACAGCAATTGAAACCTACAAAACGAGCCCTACAGACGGAAATGCAGCGGCGGTCGCGACGGAAGCTGAGGCACTCTGGTTGCAGCTCAGTAAATTATCTAACAAGGCTGTTCAAGGTGAAGTGAACGGTGGCCTGGTGGTAGGTATTCCAAGTAAAAGATTTGGCGCAGCGTTAACAGTAAATGCCAGGGCTATTGGGGGTGGGGTGTTGAATGTGACATCGGCTGATGACTCTCTGGTTAACGATATTGTTGCTGCGGGCAAAACTTCGTCAACTGCCCTGGCTTCAAATGCCGCGATCAATGACCAGGTTGTGAATGGTAATAAT
>DRLG01000260.1 GCA_011053135.1 Chromatiales bacterium | reverse complement strand
CATATTCAGCACTTTTATAATAGCCATCACGGTTGGTGCCACCAATAATATAGATACGGTCGTTATAAACCACGCTACCAAAATTTGCCCGCACCGATGACAGAGGGGTGGTGTAACGCCACGACGTTAACTCACCATCGCTTAACTGCTGTGTCAGTTCAATTTTATCGCTGTAAACGGCACCATTCAGCCCACCAATGGCGTAAAGCTGATGACCGTGGACAACCGATGAGAGCGCATAACGTGGCATCTGCATCGTCACTGTTTTTTGCCACACAAGATCATCTTCGATCGTTGGCCGGGTAAACTCAACCTCGGTTAAACCGACACCTTCGCGCTCCGCATGACCACCGATCACATATGTAAAGCCATTCAGTGATTTAACGCTATTGATGTAGCGTGTCATGGTGAGTGGGTTTGCCTCTACACGCCACGGGCCAAGACTGCCGTCGTCGTTGATGGGCGCACTCTCAACCGAATCAAGCAGCGCTCCACCAAATCCACCCAGGGCATAAATGCGGTTATTTGCAATAAACAGCTTTACACAACGACGCGGATACTTAAGCCCATGCCGTTCGGTTATCCACCCTTCAAGTTCGCCATTCGCTGAGATGCGGGAGCGCTCAACACTGCGTAACAACACCTTGCCGTTGTCACCCTTGCCGCCCCCTGCCACATAGATATAACCGTTGTGTTCAACGGCATCAAAAAAACCACGGGCATCATTCAGAACTGCGCTGCGCTGCCACGGGCCAAGCGAACCGTCCGCCCTTATCTGACTAAACTCGGAGGTACTGAGAAAATTACGCCCATCGACCCCGCCGATGGCGTAGATGACGCCATTCACCTGTAACACGGCAGCACCTGCGCGTGCCGTATTCATTTCGCTCGTCTGTTGCCAGCCAGCAATCCATACGGCTTCTTCTGCCAGCGTCTGTTTAATGTAGCCTGTCAGGAGCAGTGCAAGCAGAAAAATGGTGCTGTATTGGCGCGTCATTGCGGCATCCGTATCTATCAGAAAATGGAGCCGCCATCTTAGGGGCTGTTCGTTCTGAATTCAATTAAGGGAGGGCAACTGCGGTAAGAGGCGCAGTTGTCACAACCCCTCTATTCTGCTGATACCATCTTCACATCCGCGGCACAGCGAAAGCCGAGGTCTTCATGACGTGATGTCGGCCTGAGGTTAAATCGATAGGCACCACGCTGAAATAACTTCAGCGCATAATGGCCTTCACCGCCCCAGGCCGCCCCCTTCACCACCTTGAAGGTTTCACCAAAATCTTCGCTGCTATAATCTGAACCTTCATACGGCTGATACCAGTCAGCCGTCCACTCAGAGACGTTGCCACTCATATCGAACACGCCGTACGGCGATACATCACCCGGGTAGGAGCCCACGGGCGCTACGCCATCATCCCATAGCTCTTCGCCCGTATTGCTCTGCCCATAAACCCATTGGTTACCCCAGGCAAACTCGCGCCCACCTGTGCCGCGAATCGCTTTCTCCCACTCGGCCTCCGTCGGCAGCCGCTTTCCCTTCCATTCACAATATGATTTGGCATCATACCAACTCACATAGACCACCGGTAACCTGTCCATATAAGCGAGGCGTTTATCTATTGCCGCCAGCAGCTCTGGCTTTGTCATGTTGCGCGTATCGATATCAAGCCTGAAGACTTTGGCGACCAGGGTTCTTAATTTTTCTACTGGCACCTTTTCTACCTTATTCCGGCGCATACTTAACAGGTACCCGTTGCTAACCCAGTATTGCGGTGGTGCATATTTCCCCTCCGCAACAAACGCCCGGTACTGAGCATTTGTCACCTCATGCTCATCGACATAGAAACTACCTACAAATTCACGGTGTTCCGGATGTTCATCCAGATACCACGGTTTGGTATTGCCATATTCACCCGATGCGTTTTTCAAATCGGCCTTGTTACTGCCCATTATAAATTCGCCTGCTGGTACCAGCTTCATCCCTTTATCGATATCGACGGCTGAACCCTTTACCCCGCCCTCGCCTATCGCGCTACCCATAAACCCAGCTATCACGCTGAACAAAATAGTCATCGCCAGTCGTTTCATCTTTCACCTCCGGGATCTTTAGCGCAGCGGAAACCAAAACTTTTGTTTCTCGTTGTGCGCAGAAAGAACGATCGATTAAATGCCGGTGCAGATGCGCCACATTTATAAAAACTGCAGTTCCACCACGACCCCCCTTTCAGAGTCTTATAGGTCTTGCCGTAATTCTCTGTCGGTTTTTTATTGCCGGGATATGGCTCGTACCACGATGATGTCCACTCCCAGACATTGCCTGACATGTCGTACAGACCAAATGGGCTGACCCCCTCTTTAAAAGCTCCAACCGGTGTTGTACTCCCCTGCTCTTTTAGCGTCTGCCAGCGCTGTGGCATATTGGCGCGTGTTATGTCGAACTCATCTCCCCATGGATAAGTTCTCGCATCCCCACCTCGCGCCCCCTTTTCCCACTCCTCGCCGGTCGGCAGGCGCTTGCCCGCCCATTCACAGTAATCATTGGCGTCATACCAGCTGACATAAACCACAGGGTGATCCGCCAGGCCGGGCGGAAATGTCCTGTTCTCATAATGGAGGGGCGACTTCCGCCCAGTTGCATCAATAAACTGTTTATATTGCAGATTGGTGACTTCATAGCGATCCAGCCAGTAGTCTGCCAGAAACACCTGGTGTTCCGGCCCTTCATCTGGCAGCCGCTGATCTGAACCCATGGTGAATTCACCAGCCGGGATAAGCACCATCTCGTTGGGTGCACTGCCGATGCGCGTCCCTTCATAGGTCATCGGCAGCGACATCCCCGGTGCGTACTCTCCTGTTTCTTCTACAGCGGCAACCTCTACCTCAGGGTGTGGGGAGCGAATCTCACCATTTGTTATGTTTCGCCCCCCATTATTGGCCGCATGGCAAGCGACGCACCCCTTTAGCGTCGCGCGTTCAATATGCGGATGGCCAGCCGATGTGTGGCAACTTTCGCACTCCTGCATTGCAGCTCTGCTATCGTCAGCATTCACGTATTGCGACACAAGCAACAGTGTCGCCATCACGATCCATGTAAAGCTCGCCGCTTCTGCCTGGCGAGCTCTTAGCCAGCTCTCAAGATGATTTTGCTCTCGCATCTCTCCTTCTCCTCAATACAGCCACCCAATTCCACATTAGAAAACGGATATAAAACCACACAACTAATGCAGATATAACCGATGAATATCATCGGTATTTTCGATTCTCATTAGATCGACTATTCAGCAAAAATTCAAGATCATTCGAAATCGAGGCTGTCGTCCGTTATGGCAGCATAAAGTCAGCGTGCGAAAAGGGGTTTTTCCACGTTATTTGTGACTAACCTCACAAATCAGAGATTTTTAACTACAACATAACTGAACCCTCGCTGAACCAAACTTGACACCCGTAATTGACCATGGCATAAAAGAGCGCTGGTAATACTCACCATGGTGAGACGATTGCTTCGTCCACCCTTTTTTGGGATTTTTTGTAGAGAGAAATTCACATATGGGGGGGGTGTTACAGGTTTTCAGAGGGGAGAATCTGTGACTGTTTTATCCATTAAATACCCTTGAATGAGGAGAAAAGTATGAAAGCACGTTGGTTAAGCGTTCCTGCCGCGGCCCTTTTAGTCCTGGGATCAAGTCAGGCACTTGCAGATCCACTAGATCTTGCTAAAAAGAGTGGCTGTCTGGCATGTCACAGCATTGAAAAGAAAGTGGTTGGCCCTTCTTGGAAAGATGTTGGCGCAAAATACGGCGCTGGCGATAAAGCGGCCCTGATTGAAAAGGTTAAAAAAGGCGGTAAAGGTAACTGGAATGACGTTACCGGTGGCGTTCCAATGCCTCCATACTCACCACGTGTTTCTGATGCAAACATCGAAACACTGGTTGACTTCATCCTTACCCTGTAAGCCAGGTTAAGAAATTGAAGTGGAAAAGCCAGTCTTAATGACTGGCTTTTTTTTCGCCTTCAACTTTACGCTCAAAACACTCAACGTTTCTCACTGCCCCACCCCCTCTTTATTTGATGCTAAGATAGACTCCTCATAGATTCACTCATAAAAACAACCACTAGCAACAAGGTAACCGTGATGGCTCCAAAACAAGCTTTTCCAGCCGTGATGGCATTCTCCGGCAATGACCCTACTGGAGGCGCTGGAATTCAGGCCGATATCGAAGCGCTCGCCAGCATGGGTTGCCACACGGCGCCAGTCATCACCTCACTAACTATTCAGGATACCCAGGATATTCAGGGCTATGTGCCCATCGATGCCAGCCTGCTGGTACAGCAGGCGCGCGCCGTGCTTGAAGATATGCCTATTGCCGCTTTCAAGATCGGCATGCTGGGCAGCGTTGAAGTGATCGAAGCGGTACACACCGTTCTCATTGACTATCCGGATATCCCCGTCATCCTCGACCCGGTACTGATTGCCGGCGGTGGCAACGAGATCGCGGATGAAGAGATGATCGATGCCATCACCACTCTCCTGTTGCCCCAAACAACGATCCTGACCCCAAACAGTATCGAGGCGCGCCTGCTCGCTCACGAAGCCGATTCACTGGACGCCTGCGCACAGGAACTTCTAGAGAGGGGGTGCGACTATGTGCTGGTAACCGGCACTCATGAGGCAACCACCAACGTGACCAACACCCTCTACGGTAATCGTCGCAAACTGGACTCTTTCAGCTGGGACCGGCTACCCAACAGCTACCACGGCTCCGGCTGCACCCTCGCATCAGCCATCGCAGGGCTGCTCGCCCAGGGGATGGAGCCTTTCAGCGCTGTCCATGAGGCTCAGGAATATACCTGGGAATCACTGCGCGCTGCTTATCGCCTCGGCATGGGACAGCACCTCCCTAACCGCCTCTTCTGGGCGCGCGATGAGACCGAAGCCGCGAACGACAAAGATGAAAAGCAGGATCAAAGCAAAGAGGTATGAACAGTTCAGCGGTAGATAAACACAACCGCCACAACAACTTTTACGGCCTCTATGCGATCACCCGCGCGACCGCCGGGTTAACCCCCGCAGCACTATGCGACCAGGCGGTAGCAGCGATCGAGGGTGGTGCGCGCATCATTCAGTATCGCCAAAAAAACCTTTCACCCACTCAACAGCAGCAGCAGGCGCAGGCACTGCTTGAATGCTGCCGTGAACGCGCCACTCCTCTAATTATTAACGATAACCCCGCGCTTGCGGCCGCCATCGGTGCCGATGGTGTTCACCTCGGGCAGGAGGATATGCCCCTGCAAGCGGCGCGGGAACTGCTGGGAGAGCGGGCAATCATCGGCACCTCCTGTTACAATTCCTTCGGTTTAGCGATAACCGCTCAGCAAGCTGGTGCAGACTATGTCGCCTTCGGGTGCTTTTTTGCGTCCACCACCAAACCACTGGCGGTCGTAGCAGACCCGGCACTGCTGCGGCAGGCAAAAGCCGCGCTCAAAATCCCGGTCGTGGCAATTGGCGGTATCACTCCAATAAATGGCAAAGCGCTGGTTGAAGCGGGGGCTGACATGCTGGCTGCGATCAACGGGGTTTTTGCACAGCGAGAGATCCGTGTGGCGGCACAACAATACGCACAACTATTTAAATAGAAGCACGATAGAAAAATTTAAGGAAAGCAGCGATGACTCGATCACACGACCTTTATGCGGAAGCTAAAAAACATATTCCAGGCGGTGTTAACTCACCGGTACGCGCCTTTAATGGCGTCGGTGGAGAACCCCTGTTTTTAAAGCGCGGTGAAGGCCCCTACACCTTCGATGAAGATAACAACAAATATATCGACTATGTCGCCTCATGGGGGCCGATGATTCTTGGCCATGCCCACCCGGCCGTGACTCGCGCCGTCAAAGAGGCGGTCGATAACAGCCTCGGATTTGGCGCCCCCACCCACATCGAGACCATCATGGCTGAAAAGGTGTGCGAGCTGGTGCCCTCGATCGAGATGGTACGAATGGTCAGCTCCGGCACTGAAGCGACGATGAGTGCGATTCGTCTTGCACGCGGTTTCACAGGTCGCGACAAGATCGTGAAATTTGAGGGGTGCTACCACGGCCACTCCGACTCCTTATTGGTGAAGGCCGGTTCCGGCGCATTAACGCTGGGCGTGCCAACCTCTCCAGGCGTACCGGCATCGCTAGCGGAACATACCGTCACCCTCACCTTTAATGACATCGAGCAGGTAAAGGCGGCCTTTGCTGAGATTGGTGATCAGGTCGCCTGCATCATTGTTGAACCTGTGGCGGGCAACATGAACTGCATTCCCCCTGTGCCGGGTTTCCTAGAAGGGCTGCGTGAAGTGTGTGATCAACACGGCACTGTTCTAATCTTTGATGAGGTGATGACCGGCTTTCGTGTCTCCCTCGGTGGTGCGCAGCAGCACTACGGGGTAAAACCCGACATGACCACCCTCGGCAAGGTGATCGGTGGCGGTCTCGCCGTCGGCGCCTTCGGTGGCAGGCGTGACATTATGGAACAGCTCGCGCCACTCGGGCCGGTCTACCAGGCAGGCACCCTGTCGGGTAATCCGATCGCAATGGCGGCGGGACTTGCAACATTGACTGAACTTGAAAAACCGGGCCTCTTCGAAGGGATCGTATCTAACACTGAACATCTGGTTGAAGGGATGCTGGCACGCGCCAAGGCGTTCGACATTCCGATGACAGCCAACACTGTCGGCGGTATGTTTGGCCTTTTCTTTACCACTGAGGCGAAGGTCACCACCTTTAAGCAGGTGACCGAATGTGACATTGAACGTTTTAAGAAGTTCTTCCATGCGATGCTGGAAGATGGTGTCTACCTTGCCCCTTCGGCATACGAAGCGGGCTTTGTCTCGGCGGCACATGGACACCGCGATATCAAGAGCACACTGGTCT
>DRLG01000259.1 GCA_011053135.1 Chromatiales bacterium | reverse complement strand
TAGTCACGATGCGTTAGTGGGATACCGGCATAACTGGCACAACCACTGGCCGCCGTAATCCCCGGCACTACCTGAAATGGAACACCCTGCTCCGCCAGTGTTGCGATCTCTTCACCACCACGACCAAAAATAAAGGGGTCTCCCCCCTTGAGACGCACAACGCGTTTTCCCGCCTTCGCAAGATCGGCCAGTGTCTGGTTGATCTCATCCTGGCGTACGGCGTGGTAATCACGCTTTTTGCCGACATAGATCTGCTCCGCCTCACGCCGTACCAGGTCAAGCACCGCTCTCGAAACCAGTCGATCATAGAGCACCACGTCGGCCTGCTGCATCAGGCGTAACGCGCGGAAGGTGAGCAGATCAGGATCACCCGGTCCCGCCCCCACCAGCGCCACCTCCCCGCTTTTCTCTGCTGCCGATTCGCCACTATCCAGCGCATCCTGAATCAGGCGCGTGGCATCCTGTTCCCGGCCGGAGAAGACCATCTCGGTAGCTGGCCCCTGCAGGATACGCTCCCAGAAATGGCGGCGGTTATTCATCGCAGGAAAACGCGCCCTGGCGCTGTCGCGAAAACTGGCCAACAAGCTGGCCAGTCGTCCATAACCTGCTGGAATAATCGTCTCCAGATGAGCGCGTAACATACGTGCCAGCACTGGCGAGGTGCCGCTGGTCGAGACGGCAACAGTGACCGGCGTACGATCGACAATCGATGGGAAAATAAAACGACAGAGCTCAGGACAGTCCACCACATTCACCGGCAGGTTCCTTTTTTCCGCCGCATCATAAACAGCACGGTTAATCCCCGCATCATCTGTCGCCGCAACCACCAGCGCACATCCGTTTAGATCATCATCACAAAACTCACCAGCACGATAGCTGAGTTCACCCTGCGCTAACTGCAGCGCCAGGCTATCATTTAACGTTGGTGCCACAACAGTAATCGCAGCTTGTGCTCGCCTGAGCAGAGCCACTTTACGCGCTGCAATTTCACCGCCACCCACAATCACTACTGGGCGGTTTCTGATATCAAGAAAAATTGGAAAGTAGTCCATCATCTTACCTATAGATGCAGGGTGGAGAGATCTGTCCAGCAGATAAACTTACTCGATAACAGTCACGCCACCCATATAAGGGTGCAGCACCGCTGGAATATGGACTCTTCCGGCAGCGTCCTGATAATTCTCAAGCAGCGCAACGAGCGTACGCCCCACCGCCAGACCGGAGCCATTGACGGTATGTACCAGCTCAGGTTTATTCGTTCCAGGGTTGCGCCAACGCGCCTGCATGCGGCGTGCCTGAAATGACTCGAAATTACTGCACGATGAGATCTCGCGATACTGCTGCTGCCCTGGCAACCACACTTCAAGGTCATAGGTCTTCGCAGCAGAAAAGCCGACATCGCCACCACATAAAATAACAACACGGTACGGTAGCCCAAGCTGTTGTAACACCTGCTCGGCATTGCTGGTTAATGACTCCAGCGCAGCATTCGACTCCTGTGGTTTTACAATCTGTACCAGCTCCACTTTTTCGAACTGATGTTGACGAATCAGCCCGCGGGTATCTTTACCGTACGAACCTGCTTCACTGCGGAAACAGGGGGTGTGGCAGACAAACTTACGCGGCATATCATCGGCATCGATAATCACATCACGCACGATATTGGTCACGGGCACTTCAGCCGTCGGGATCAGGTAGTACTCCTGCTCACCCTCCAGTTTAAAAAGATCTTCAGAAAACTTGGGTAGCTGGCCGGTACCGCGCAGGCTATCGGCGTTCACCATGTAGGGTACATAGGTTTCGGTGTAGCCGTGTTCGCGGGTGTGAAGATCGAGCATAAACTGAATCAATGCACGGTGCAGGCGGGCGATTGGGCCGCTCATCACTGTAAAGCGTGAGCCGGTTAACTTACTCGCGGTCTCAAAATCCATCCCGCCAAGCGCAACGCCAAGATCAACATGATCCTTCGGCTCAAAATCAAACGAGGTCGGCTTACCCCAACGACGGAGCTCAACATTATCATCTTCGCTCTCGCCTTCAGGCACATCGGCGTGCGGAATGTTGGGTACCCCCTGTAGAATCGCATTGAGCTCGGACTGAATCTCAGCAAGCTGCGCTTCACCCGCCTTTAACTTATCGCCCAGCTCGGCAACGGCTGCCAGCAGGGGCGCAATATCTTCGCCCGACGCCTTCGCCTTGCCGATCAATTTAGAGCGGGTATTGCGTTCCGATTGCAGCGCCTGCGTTTCAACCTGCACCCGCTTACGCGCTGCCTCCAGTGCAATCAACTGCTCCCTGTCCAGCTTGAAACCTCGTTTCAAAAGCTGCTGGGCAACGTTGTCGAGGTCATTTCTAATTAGTTGTGGATCTATCATTTTCCCTTATACCTTTACACTTTAACATTGCGCTACTCATCCACCATCAAGCTGGCATTCCAGCTAACAATATGACCAGGTGCAACCATCCCCTCCAGGTGCTCAAGAATGGAGGCCACCTTTTCAGGATCATCAAAAAACTCCACCACGACCGGCAGATTCAACGACATGCTTAGCAGGTTTGACGAATGCATCTCGCCCGACTGACCAAAACCGGAAATGCCGCGAAAGACAGTTACACCGCGCACCTTCTCCCAGTCATGGAGCCGTTTGATGAGTGGGTCCAGTTTACCTTCAGCCTCGGTCAGATAGACCCGTACCATCGTTACTGTGATCTGTTTCATAGCTGTCTCCCGGCCAGCACACCCAGCCAGGTAGCGCCAACACATAGTACAACACTCAACACAATATTCAGCCCCGCCTTTAACAGGGCGCCCTGTTCAATCAAATTCAACGTCTCTATCGAAAAAGTAGAGAAGGTAGTAAATGCACCCAACAGACCGATCAGCAGCGCCGCGCGCCACTCAGGGCTTAACTGCATGCGATCGATCAACAGCACATAAAGAACCCCCATCAATAGAGAACCCAGCACATTGACCGAGAGCGTACCATAGGGAAAGCCTCGCCCCAGCCAGTGCGAGATGCCACTTGCCATCCCGTAACGGAGTACTGCGCCGATCGCACCGCCAACCGCGATTGCTAGTAACTGTGTCAACACTCGCCCCGCGCTTTCTGATCAAGCGCCGAAAAATAGTCAAGCTTCTGTTTGATCTTGCTCTCCAGCCCGCGTTCGACCGGGTGATAATAGTGACGCTCCCCCATCTCGTCTGGAAAATAGCTTTCACCTGCGGCATAGCCTTCCGGCTCATCGTGCGCGTAACGGTACGCCCTGCCGTAACCGAGCTCCTTCATTAGCTTTGTCGGGGAGTTGCGCAGATGGATCGGCACCTCAAGTGAACCCTGCTCCCTGGCCTCACTCATCGCCGCTTTATAGGCCATATAGACCGCATTGCTCTTCGCCGCACTTGCGAGATAGGCGATCGCCTGGGCGATGGCCAGCTCCCCCTCCGGGCTACCGAGACGCTCCTGCACATCCCACGCATTGAGTGCAATCTGCAGCGCGCGTGGGTCGGCATTTCCGATATCTTCACTCGCCATGCGTACCACCCGGCGCGCGATATAGAGTGGATCACAACCACCATCGATCATGCGTGCAAACCAGTAGAGTGCGGCGTCGGGTGATGAGCCACGCACCGATTTATGCAGCGCCGAGATCTGGTCATAAAAAGCTTCACCACCTTTATCAAAACGGCGCACACCACCACTCAGGATTTCATTGATTAACGCCTCAGTGACAAGCTGCGGTGCGCTGTCATCACTGTTCTCATGGGGGGCAAGGTCGCTAATGATCTCTAGAAAGTTCAACGCACGACGTGCATCGCCATCGGCGGCT
>DRLG01000258.1 GCA_011053135.1 Chromatiales bacterium | reverse complement strand
TCCAGAATCAGACAGCGCGAGAGGGAGGGATAATGAAGTCAGTAGTTGTGGTCATCGGTATTGGTGAAATGGGTAGCGTCTTTGCGCGCGGCTTTCTGCGTTGCGGGCACCCAGTCTACCCCATCACCCGCGGCGAAGATGTCGTCGCTGCCGCCAACACGATTCCTGAACCCGAACTGGTGCTGGTTGCCGTCGCTGAGAGCGACCTTCATCCCGTGCTAACACAGATACCTGCCGCATGGCGTGACCGACTCGCCTTACTACAGAACGAATTGCTACCACGCGACTGGCAGCAGCACCAGCTAGACAACCCCACGGTGATCTCTGTGTGGTTCGAAAAAAAGAAGGGGCAGGATAGCAAGGTGATCATCCCCTCGCCGCTATTTGGCCCCCATGCAACATTAATAAGTGACGGGCTGGAGTCCATCGGTATCGCCTGCAAGGTGCTCAGTAGCAGTGAGGAGCTGCTTTATGAGCTGGTGCGAAAAAATGTCTATATCCTCACCTCTAATATTGCCGGCATGGTAACCGGCGGCACGGTGGGCGAGCTGTGGGCTGACCATCGTGATATCGCGACACGTGTTGCCAATGAGATCATCGATCTTCAGGAGCAGCTGACGGGCGGCCCACTGCCGCGTGAAAAGCTGATCAACGGCATGGTCGAGGCGTTCGATGGCGATCCCGATCACAACTGCATGGGGCGCTCGGCACCTGCCCGCCTGGCACGCGCGCTGGCACTCGCCACAGAGGCCGGTATCGCGACACCGCAGTTAAAAGAGATCGCAGCAAAACAGAGTTAAAGTGAACCTACAGCATTGAACGAAACAGCGGCCAGTCGAATGAGGGGCCGGGATCTGTTTTACGCCCCGGAGCAACATCGCTATGCCCCACAATACGTTGCGGAGTAATAGCGGGGTAGCACTCCATCAGGTGTCGCGCCAGACGCGCCAGCACGCGGTACTGTGCGGCTGCATAGGGACATTCATCGGTCCCTTCAAGCTCTATCCCGATCGAGTAATCATTACAGCGTTCTCGCCCTGCAAATGCTGATTTGCCTGCATGCCACGCACGCTTCGCAAAGGGGACAAACTGAACCACTGAACCATCGCGTCGAATCAGCAGGTGCGCGGAGACCTGTAGCTCACTCAGCTCGGCAAAAGCGGGGTGAGCCTCTGGGTCTAGCTGGTTACAGAAAAGGTCTTCGATCCACCCTTCACCAAACTCACCTGGCGGCAGACTAATGCCGTGAATCACAAGCAGGTTGATGGCGCTATCTTTCGGGCGCTCGTCGCAGTTGGGCGACGGCCGGTGACAGGCCGAGGTCAGCCAGCCGTTATCAATAACATTGGGCATCGAGCAGAGTTACTTCGCGTGGCGGACCAGGTAATTGACGATCAGATCACGCTCACCGTCACTCGGCATCTGCTTGCCACTGGCCGAGATGTTGGCCATCATCCGCTCAACTGCACGCGGCCAGTCTGCCGCGGTATGCGTGTCGATTCCTGGCAGGCCGTGACACTGCGCGCAATACTGTTTAAACAGGCCGGCACCGGCTGAGTTCGGCTCAGGCAGCTCCATAACAGCCACCTCGCTACTGGTCGCATGCATCATCTTTTTGCCTGCGGTACTAAAGATCACCCCGGCCAGAATAGCCATCACCGCCGCCGCAATTACGAGATACCTCATAGACACTCAACCCCTGAATCTTATCACTATCGATTACTTTCAATTCGCATACATTGTACTCAAGAACCGCAGACAATGCATACGCCCACTAGTGTCTAATCTTCGGCCAGTAATCCTCCACTTTAAAAAGTGGACTATGGGTTGCGTTGTGACACTGCAGACAGCGCTCTGTCTTCACTTTACCGGCAGACTCGGGCGGTGTCCGCCCTGCGGATGCGACATGCACACGTGCCGCACCGTGACAGGATTCGCACTGTACATGCAGCAGAGCGGGTGTTGAGTCGGGGTCGATAAAACCGCCGTCTCGATTAAAACCAACGGTATGGCAGCTGATACAGTTTGGGTCGAACGCCTTGTTCACATCCTGCAGAGTGTAAAAGGCATCGCTGTGGCGTGACTTTGACCATCTTTTATATTCAGCCTGATGGCAGCTTTTGCATGTCTGCGCGCCGGCAAAAGGGCTTTCGCCTGACTTCTGCGCCTTGCGCAGTGCAACGCTTTTTTTATAAGCCGCCTTCACTTCTGCGTTATAAGCGTTGTACCAGTCGGCCATGCGCGGCGCATCACCCACGGCTGGTGGCAGCGGTATGACCTCATGCTGCCATGTGATGACGCGGCCCATTTTATCGATCTCAAGGTTGATCGATGCCAGCCGCATGCCACGCGAACCGGGCTGCAGTACCAGCATCCCATCGACTAATCTGGGATCGACATAAAGTTCATAGCTGGATTCAATCATCAGGATCGAGACATCATTCAGCGGCAACTGCTGCTGCGCATCCGCTAGCGACAGTGTTGTCGCCAACAGTGTCACATCACCTTGCCTGCGCGCCACATTGAGTCGCTCAGCCAGTTCAGCCACATCAGCTGTCACCGGCAGATGGCCTCCCTGCATCTCACTCTGTGGTGCCTGTGCGGGATCAAGCCATTGAAAGTAGCTCAACGTCACATCACCGTGTTGAATCTGTTTTTCAGCGGCGAAGGCTTCGCCATACCAGTTACTCGCCACCCACGGCAGATGGTGCGACTGTAAAAAGGCAACACCAAAAGCGAGGTCCTGCCACTGCACTCCCACTGCATCGTAATTGAGCGCCGCAAATCCCCTGAGGATGTAGTCACTGGTGAGACGGTCCTGCGGCAGATCACTAATCAGCAGCCCCCCCGCAGAAACCAGAAAGAGATCCGGGTTCGCTACTCGCAGTGCATCAATCTTACTAACCCGCCGTTTAATCCCACCCTGATTACCAAACTCACTGCAACCACACGGCTCCAGTTCACCATCGAGATTGCCGGAGTAGACCAGCTGTGCGTAGCGTGGTTCATCACCCTCAGCAATAGCGACACCACTACTCAGAAACACCGCAACAAAAAGAAGAGACGTAACACGCCAGCGAGCTTTCATCAGCCACCACTACCTTTAATTTCAGAATCAATCAAACAGGAGAATACCTTATCAGGCACGCCTGCTCACAACAAATTGTAGCTCCCTGTGCGGTCCGGTGGTGATGCGACATCTTGTCACACGACACGCCCGCAACCACACGCTACAATGGTACCTGGCAAACCCGACCCCAGTACCGCTAACTGTTTTGTGATGTTTATACAGCCAATCGCCACTTCAGACACATCCATTGCGCAGAACCTGAAACAGCTCTTTGTACTCAGGAACGTGGTGATTATCTGCTATTTACTGGGGGCTGCCATCGCCTCGCTTAAACTGCAGCTTCACATTCCGCTACTGCCACTGATTTCCGTGATCTCTACCTACGGCATCGTTAATGTTGTCTCATGGCTTCGGCTACGTCATCGACACGCCATTAACATCAACACTTTTTTTATACAGCTGGTCATCGATGTGGTCGTGCTCACCGCCATCCTCTACCTCTCTGGTGGTTCGACCAACCCCTTTGTCTCACTTCTGCTGCTACCGCTGGTCATTGTGGCAACCACTGCGCCGCGCCTCTACGCATGGGGGATGGCGGCCATTACCATCGCCTGCTATACGCTGCTGATGTTTTTCTTCACTCCGATGCATAGCATGGGAGAGCATCAGGGCGGTGATTTTAACCAGCATATCATCGGCATGTGGTTCAGTTTTTTACTAGGCGTCGGGCTGATCATCTTTTTTGTAGTAAAACTGGCTGATACGTTACGTGAGCGAGAACAGACCATTGCCGAAGCGCGAGAGAGGGCGCTACGTGATGAGCACCTGGTATCACTCGGCACCTTTGCAGCGGGTGCCGCACATGAACTTGGTACCCCGCTTGCGACGATGGCAGTGATCACCAAAGAGCTACAGAATGAGCTAGCCAGCCGCCCTGAGATGACGGAACAGACCCGAATGCTGCGCGAACAGATTGAGCGCTGTAAACAGACGCTGACACAGATTAGTGCGCGCGCAGGGCAATCACGTGCCGAAGGTGGCATTCAGCAACCGCTCGACAGCTACCTGAATGATGTACTGCAACAGTGGCGTCTGGTACGCCCCAATGTCACCCTGCAACCTCAGTGGCGTGGTGTGCAACCCGCACCATTGATCGTGGTTGATGACACCCTGAGCCAGGCTCTCACCAGTATCTTAAACAACGCTGCCGATGCATCTCCGCAGCAGATTGAGATCATCGTCAGTTGGGATAGTGAGCATCTAGTAGTTGAGATCAACGACCGTGGAGAGGGGTTAAATGAGAAGACGCAGGCCGCCATCGGTACCCCATTTTTCACTACGAAAAAAGAGGGGCAGGGGCTTGGGCTATTCCTTGCACAGGCTGTGATTGAACGCCTCGGTGGCCATATCACGATTAATAACCGTGAGGGTGGCGGCGCAAGCGTCAACATACAGCTGCCACTTAAACCACTCATGGTGACCGCATGAATAGAGGAGACGAGAAAACCGGCAATAGTCAGCTCAGCGATGCACCGTCGCTCCTGCTAGTCGATGATGATGAAACTTTCTGTTATGTGTTGAGTCAGGCGCTCAGCAAGCGCGGTTTTGATGTCACCATCACCAGCAATGTCAATGATGCAGTAAAACTTGCTGAACAGAATTCACCAGAGTTTGCGGTAGTTGACCTCAATATGCCTGGGGCATCCGGCCTGGTGCTGGTCGAACGGCTAAAGGTGCTCGATGCCCACACCCGAATCGTAGTTCTGACCGGGTACGCCAGTATCGCGACTGCTGTTGAGGCGATAAAACTCGGTGCTACACATTACCTTTCAAAGCCAGCCGACGCCGATGATGTGGTCGAAGCGTTTTACAGAGAAGAGGGCAATAGCAACACGCCCGTTACCACTAAACCGATGTCGGTTAACCGCGTTGAATGGGAACATATCCAGAAGGTACTCGCCGACTGCAACGGCAATATTTCTGCTGCGGCACGACAACTCAGCATGCACCGCCGTACATTACAGCGAAAACTTCAGAAGCGACCTCTTAAGCAGTAGTCTTTTTATAAGCCCCCCAAAAAAACAGCAAATTTCCGCTGAAGTCACTTAATAAAATGACGCTATATGTTTCAGGCAGGGAATCACCATTCAGATAAGGTGGCTGGTGATCGCTACCAATAGCTATTGTTATCACCTGTAATTGAGACTTAATTATGTGGAAAAAAATAAAAGAGACCCTCTTTACCGCCAAAGAAGATGAGCCTTCGCCTCCAGCTGAACAAGCGCTCTACTATCGAAGTGACCGCTTTTTTTATCAATCGTCATTAGTCAATAAAAATGGCGACAGTTCAAAAGATGGCTGGTACTTTCTGGTACGTGGCGGAGAATCTCATGGTCCATTCAAAGACAGGGAGACAGCACAGATAGCGCTTGATGAAGCCATTGCAATATTCAAGGAGGCCGGTATTACGGGTAGGGATTAAACGTGGCAGGTTATCCCGCCAGATAAACCGTCCAGTCAGATCAACATAGAGCAGTAAAGTGGTGCCGGAGAGGTGAATCGAACACCCGACCTACTGATTACGAATCAGTTGCTCTACCAACTGAGCTACCCCGGCACTGTCGATCAGGGAGCCCCCATCAAGACAAGCGGGGCAGTATAAAAGAAGGCGCTCTGCTAAACAACTCATTCTTCGTCAAACAAAAAAATATCACTTACCTTTCAATAGCATAGAGCGATGGATCAAACACGGGTTCGCGCCCCAGCATCAAATCACCCAGTAATTTTGCTGAAGCCAGCCCCAGCACTACCCCATTTCGGAAATGCCCTGTATTCACATATAGCCCGGAAATTGCAGGGTGCTCACCGATATAGGGTACCCCTTCGAATGACCCTGGACGCAACCCTGCCCAGTGACGCACAATTTTCATCCCGGCCAATGCGGGGACTAGCCGTTCCGCAATTTCACGCAGTGTTGTCGCCGCAGCAGCGGTTATCGACTTATCGAATCCAGTATATTCTAATGTACTCCCCACCAGGATATGGCCATCTCGGCGCGGGATCGCATAGTGACCATCCGCCATCACAATGGTGTTGAGCAGCCCAGGCTTAGCCTTATATAGCAGCATCTGCCCGCGCACAGGCTCGATATCAATCGATAAAGGGGTGCCATCCAGCAAACCTCGGCTCCACGCCCCGCTGGCAATCACCACTTGTCCGGCATAGTACACTCCAGTCGAACTTTCGACAGCCGTCACTCCTCCACCCTGCTGTTGCAGAGCCAGCACTTCGCTCTGCTCTCTGAACACCACCCCCTGCCGTTCCAGTGTGCTGCGTAGTGCGGTTAGCAGCCGTGGATTACGAATCTGTGCCACCGAGGGCATCCACAGGGCGCGTTCAGCCGCTATCTGTAGTGCCGGTTCACAGTGTGATATCGCCTCATTAGTCAGTAGTTCCAGCACAACGCCTTCATGCTGGGCCCATGCCACGGCCTCATCCTGCTCTGCAACATCGAGCATTAACAGGCCGCTCTGCTGCCATTCGGGATCGACCCCCGACCGTTTATATAGTGTTTCAGCCAGTGCTCGATAGCGCGCCTGCCCCCAGGCGGCCAGCTGGTTCACCGCATCGGGATAGCGCCACGGATAGAGCGGTGAGAGAATCCC
>DRLG01000257.1 GCA_011053135.1 Chromatiales bacterium | reverse complement strand
TCGTGAGCTCATCCAGTCCAAGTGACATCAGCTTCTCGAGCAGCTCTTCTGTGATCTCGCTATTGGCGTCCGCAACGACTTCGCCACTCTCCTGGTCGACGATATCACGAGAGATGGTTTTGCCAAGCAGGTAGTCGTCGGGCACCAGAATGCTTTTGATGCCAGCCTTATCCATTTCGCGGATGTGGCGCGCAGTAATGCGGCGACCCGCCTCAACAATCACTTTGTTTTTCGCTTTGATGTCAAACGAGAGCGTTTCACCACGCATACGTTCAGCAACCAGCTCCAGGCGAATACCATCTTTGGTAAACTCAAAATGGTCAGTCTCGAAAAACATATCGAGGATCTGTTCGTTAGTGTAGCCCAGGCAGTGGAGCAGTACCGTCACTGGCAATTTTCGGCGGCGATCGATACGGACAAAAATGCAGTCCATCGGATCGAACTCATAGTCCAGCCAGGAACCGCGATACGGGATGACTCGCGCAGAAAAGAGCAGCTTACCTGATGAGTGCGTCTTTCCCTTATCGTGATCAAAAAAGACACCCGGCGAACGATGCAGCTGAGAGACCACAACACGTTCTGTGCCGTTAATAACGAATGTACCGTTATTGGTCATCAGCGGGATCTCGCCCATGTAAACTTCCTGCTCTTTAATATCCTTCACCACCTTGCGGCTGGCGGGCGCATCCTTGTCATAAATAACAAGACGCACCTTGACTCGCAGAGGAGCTGAGTAAGTAACACCTCTCAGCTGACACTCTTTCACATCAAACACCGGGGTACCCAGATCATAACTGACATACTCTAACGCAGCGTTACCGGAGTAACTTGTAATTGGGAATACTGATTTGAATGCAGCCTGTAGTCCCTGATCAACCCTATCCTCAGGCCCTGCAGCAGTTGACTGCAAAAAGGACTGATAGGACTCGATCTGGGTCGCCAGAAGATATGGAACGTCCAGAATGCTTGGGCTCTTTCCAAAGTCCTTACGAATACATTTCTTCTCAGTAAATGAGTATGCCATTTGGGATCCTCAACTTTTAGTTGAAATCTGAACCGGTGATGGTGTGATCACAGGTCACTGGGTACAAAATCTGCCGTCATTAAAACGGCAAAAATAAATAAGCAGAAACAGGCCCGCAACCTCTGGCTGCAAGCCCGCTTCTTTTGTCGGCCTACCTGCCGGTAGGCCAGGCGTCGCGTCGGATTTATTTAATCTCGACTGCAGCGCCAGCTTCCTCAAGCTGCTTCTTAACCTCTTCAGCTTCTTCTTTGCTTGCGCCTTCCTTGATTGGTGACGGTGCACCTTCAACAAGTGTCTTAGCTTCTTTCAGACCCAGCCCGGTGATACCACGAACAGCCTTAATAACAGAAACCTTGTTGGCTCCAAAGCTGGTCATAATCACGTCGAACTCTGTCTGCTCAGCTGCTGCTGCGCCAGCATCTCCAGCGGCAGGTGCAGCTACAGCAACTGCAGCTGCGGCTGAAACGCCAAATTTCTCTTCCATTGCAGAGATAAGGTCTACAACCTCAACTACTGTCATGTTAGAAATTGCATCTAAAATCTCTTCTGATGAAACGGCCATGAAAATCTACTCCTAAAAATTAAATATTAAACTAATGATATTGCGTTTACGCTGCGTCTTTCTGGTTTCGTACTGCATCCAAGGTGCGTGCCAGTTTATTATTTGGCTCCGCAAGTGTGCGAACCAATTTCTCAACCGGTGCTTTCATCACCGACATCAACATTGATATCGCTTCATCCTTAGTTGGCATTGTCGCAAGCTTCTGCAGATCCGACGGATCAAGTAATTTACCGCGAAGCGCGACCGCTTTAACTACAAGCTTGTCGTTTTCTTTGGAAAAATCATTGATAACACGTGCGGCTGCCGATGGCTCTTCATTCGAAAATGCCAGGACCAGAGGGCCAACCAGTGAGTCTTTAATGCATTCGAACTCGGTATTTTCTACCGCGCGTTTCGCCAATGTGTTTTTTACAACACGTAGAGAAACACCAGATTCGCGTGCTTTAACCCGCAATGCTGTCATGTCACCCACTGAGATTCCGCGGTATTCCGCAGCTACAGCAGAGTGCGCGCTGGCAGCGGTGTTAGCCACTTCAGCAACGATCGCTTGTTTTTCAGCAAAAGTTAACAATCGTCTACCTCCTGAGTTATAAACATTCAACTAGCAATGTTTATTGATCACATAGGGTGTTTAGCTAAACACCCCACCTTAAAACGGTGACCGTTTTCAGGGAAAATCCTGTACGGAACCACCGTCTGCGCTGGCAAAAAATAGTTACTATTCTCAATTATGAGATGGGCAATGACTCACACATCTCACCAACGGTCTTCGACGTCTGCCGAGCACCAGGCTCGACAGGGTCCAAAGTTCTTTATTTGCGCGATGTAGCGCAGTAACAGCTATCCAGCCGCAGAAACAGTCGACTGGTCAAGGAGTATCCCTGGCCCCATCGTGCTTGATAGCGATATCTTCTTTAAGTAGACACCCTTTGCAGAGCTTGGCTTGGCCTTCATCAGATCAGCCAGTAGCGCCTGAAGATTCCCTTTCAGTGCATCTGCTTCAAAATCAACTTTACCAATGGTGCAGTGAATAATGCCGGCTTTATCGGTACGGTAGCGCACCTGACCCGCCTTTGCATTTTTAACAGCAGTCGCCACATCCGGGGTCACGGTACCAACTTTTGGGTTAGGCATCAGACCGCGTGGCCCTAGCACCTGACCCAGCTGGCCCACAACACGCATCGCATCAGGGCTTGCAATCACGACATCAAAATCCATGTTGCCCTCTTTGATGGAGGCCGCAAGGTCATCAAAGCCAACAATGTCAGCGCCAGCTGCCTGTGCAGCCTCCGCATTGGCACCCTGAGCAAATACGGCAACACGAACCGTTTTGCCTGTGCCGTTTGGCAGCACTGTGGCGCTGCGAACAACCTGGTCGGACTTGCGTGCATCTACACCCAGATTGATACTCACATCAACTGATTCGTTGAATTTCACGGTTGAGAGCTCTTTCAAAATAGCGACAGCATCTTCGAAGCCATAAGGTTTTCCAGCCTCTACTTTCTCACGAATTGCGCGTGTACGCTTTGTCAGTTTAGCCATCTTATACGCCCTCCGTCTCAAGACCCATACTGCGCGCAGTACCGGATAAAGTACGAACGGCCGCATCCATATCAGCTGCGGTTAGATCTGGCATTTTAGTCGTCGCAATCTCTTCTAACTGTGCGCGAGAAACCTTTCCTACTTTTTTGGTATTAGGCGTACCACTACCACTCTTAATACCGGCCGCTTTCTTCAGCAGGATAGCAGCTGGTGGTGTTTTAGTAATAAAGGTAAAGCTACGATCTGAATAGACTGAAATAAC
>DRLG01000256.1 GCA_011053135.1 Chromatiales bacterium | reverse complement strand
GGGATGAGTAAGAACATACCGTAAGACTGCTTGACAGACTCTTGTTCACTAGCCTAGACTCGATTCTCTAGGTTCGCGTTATGGGGACGCGATGGCCAGCAGGCCAGCCAGAAGAACAACTAAGCGATTACATAACTATAACGATTAACTGATCACCAGAGTGTGATCGGTTTCATACGACGCGGGTGACGACTACACATGTTAGAGAATTACCTTCCTATACTTGTGTTCCTGATTATGGGGGCGCTCTTTGGACTGGCACCGATGATGGCCGGCTTTTTGATGGCGCCCAATCGCCCTGATAGTGAAAAGCTTTCGCCATACGAATGCGGTTTTGAGGCGTTCGAAGACTCCCGTATGAAATTCGATGTTCGTTACTATCTCGTTGCGATCCTCTTTATTATCTTTGATCTGGAAATCGCCTTCCTTTTTCCGTGGGCCATAGTGCTTGACGAAGTGGGGATGTACGGCTTTCTAGCAATGGTTATCTTTTTAACGGTACTCGTTGTCGGCTTCATCTATGAGTGGAAAAAAGGGGCGTTGGAGTGGGAATAGAAGGCATCCTGGAAGAAGGTGTAGTCACCACTTCTGCTGATACATTGATTAACTGGGCGCGCACCGGTGCCCTGTGGCCAATGACATTTGGACTGGCCTGTTGTGCGGTCGAGATGATGCACGCAGGCGCTTCGCGTTACGATCTTGACCGTTTTGGGGTCGTCTTTCGTCCCAGCCCGCGCCAGTCTGACGTGATGGTTGTAGCCGGCACCCTGGTTAATAAGATGGCACCGGCACTGCGCAAGGTTTACGACCAGATGGCAGAGCCGCGCTGGGTGATCTCAATGGGGTCATGCGCCAATGGTGGTGGCTACTACCATTACTCCTATTCGGTTGTTCGCGGATGCGACCGTATCGTCCCCGTTGATATCTATGTGCCAGGCTGTCCACCGACTGCTGAGGCGTTACTATATGGCGTGATCCAGCTACAGAATAAGATCAAACGCACCAACACAATCGCACGTTAAGAGACTAGATTTATGCCTGACAAGATTCAGACATTAGCGACGCACGTCCAGACAAGATTCGAAGGGATCCTGACCAGTACGGTTGTTAGCCTCAATGAACTGACCATTGAGGTAGCCAGCACCGACCTGCATCAGGTTTGCCAGACACTACGTGATGATGCTGAATTTTCATTTGATATGTTGATCGACATTTGTGGTGTCGATTACCTGGAATATGGTGAAGGGAGCTGGGAGGGGGCTCGTTTCGCCGTGGTCTATCACCTCTTGTCCATCAGGAATAATCACAGAATTCGTGTGCGCACCTTTCTGGATGACGACGCACCGCGTATCAGCTCAGTAAGGGATATCTGGATTGCGGCCGACTGGTTTGAGCGCGAGGCGTTTGATCTCTACGGCATCCTGTTCGAAGGTCATCCCGATTTACGCCGCATTCTGACCGATTACGGTTTTATTGGTCACCCATTTAGAAAAGACTTTCCGTTGAGTGGCAACGTTGAGATGCGTTACGACCCTGAGAAAAAACGTGTCATTTACGAACCCATCGAACTTGAAGCGCGCACGCTGGTGCCGCGAGTGATTCGTGATGATAATCGTTATATCGTCGAACAGGGTGGTAAGGATTAATCATGGCTGAAATTCGTAACTACACACTTAATTTTGGTCCTCAGCACCCATCTGCACATGGTGTACTGCGCCTTGTTTTAGATATGGATGGAGAGGTGATCGATCGCGCAGATCCCCACATCGGACTGCTGCATCGCGGTACCGAGAAGCTGATGGAGACCAAGCCTTATATACAGAGCCTGGGTTATATGGATCGTCTCGACTATGTATCGATTCTCTGTAATGAACACGCCTATGTGCTGACCATCGAGAAGATGCTGGGGCTTGAGGTGCCGTTACGTGCGCAGTATATACGGGTCATGTTTGCCGAGATGACGCGTGTGCTAAACCACCTGCTATGGGTCGGAGCGCATGCACTGGATATTGGCGCGATGACCATCTTTCTTTACGCCTTCCGCGAACGAGAAGACCTGCTCGACTGCTACGAAGCCGTGGCCGGCGCACGTATGCATGCTGCCTACTTTAGACCGGGTGGGGTCTACCGTGATCTACCGGAGGTGATGCCTCAGTACGAAACCTCTAAATGGCATAATGAAAAAGAAGTGGCGAAAATGAACGAGAATCGCCAGGGTTCATTGCTGGACTTCATCGAAGATTTTACCAACCGCTTCCCAACTCACCTGGATGAATATGAGACCCTGCTGACCGATAACCGTATCTGGAAACAGCGCACGGTGGGCATTGGTGTGGTTGATCCAGATCGTGCAAAAGCACTCGGCTTTACTGGTGCGATGCTGCGAGGCTCAGGCGTTGAGTGGGATCTGCGTAAAAAGCAGCCATACGATGTTTACGACCGGCTCGATTTTGATATTCCCGTTGGGGTGACGGGCGATAGCTATGATCGCTATCTGGTGCGAATGGAAGAGATGCGTCAGTCAAACCGTATTATCAAACAGTGTATCGAGTGGTTGCGCAGCAACCCTGGCCCGGTGATGGTTGATAACCATAAGGTAACGCCGCCGAAGCGTACAGAGATGAAAGGTGACATGGAGTCGTTAATCCATCACTTCAAACTGTTTACTGAAGGTTTTTGTATTCCTGAAAGTGAGGCCTATGTTGCCGTTGAGCATCCGAAAGGGGAGCTGGGGGTCTATATGGTCTCTGACGGCGCAAACAAGCCTTATCGCGTGAAGATTCGCGCACCTGGTTTTGTACATATGGCAGGGCTGGATGAGATGGTACGAGGCCACATGCTGGCTGATGTCGTAACGATACTGGGCACCCTGGATATCGTGTTTGGAGAGGTTGACCGCTAATGTCACAGACTGAGAATAAGGGCTCACTCATTTCGTCTGAAGCGTATGAGAAGATCGATAAATGGATCGCAAGATATCCGGCGGATAAGCGTCAGTCTGCGCTGATTCCTGCGCTGAGTATTGTTCAGGAGATGTGTGGCAACGGTAGCCTGTCAACAGAGCTAATGGATGAGATGGCTGCCTATATTGGTATTCCAGAGATAGCTGTCTATGAAGTAGCGAGCTTTTATAGCATGTATGAGCTTGAGCCAGTGGGACGAAACATGGTGGCGGTCTGTACAAACATCTCCTGCATGTTGTGTGGTGGTGAAGAGATTGTGCAGCATATTGAAGATAAATATGGCGTTAAAATTGGTGGAACCACCGCAGATGGGAAGTTCACCCTGAAGCAGGAAGAGGAGTGCCTCGCCGCCTGTGCTGGCGCACCGATGATGACGGTGAATGGCCACTATCACGAAAAACTGACACTTGAAAAAGTGGATAGCATTATTGAGGGGCTGAAATGAGCCTTCTAAGTAAATTAACAGAAACACAGGTCTGCTTTGATACGCTTCAGTTTGATGAGCCGTGGACACTTGAAAACTACCTGAAAGTGGGTGGCTATCAGGCGTGGAAAAAGATTTTAAAAGAGAAGACCTCACCGGAAGAGATCATCGACAATCTGAAAAAATCTGCACTGCGCGGCCGTGGCGGGGCTGGTTTCCCAACCGGACTTAAGTGGAGCTTTATGCCACGCACTGCGCCGGGGCAGAAATATATCGTCTGCAACTCCGATGAGAGTGAGCCGGGTACCTGTAAAGATCGTGATATTCTCCGTTTTAATCCGCACGCATTGATCGAAGGGATGATGATCGCCGGTTATGCGATCGGCGCGACCAAAGGCTATAACTACATGCGCGGCGAATTTCATCATGAGCCGTTTGAGCGCTTTGAACATGCGCTGGAAGAGGCGCGTAAGGCCGGTTTTCTGGGTGAAAACATTCTCAAATCAGGCGTCGATTTTGAGCTACATGGCCACCTGGGTGCCGGTGCCTATATCTGCGGTGAGGAGACCGCGCTGCTTGAATCACTGGAAGGCAAAAAAGGTCAGCCGCGATTTAAGCCGCCATTTCCTGCAAACTTTGGG
>DRLG01000255.1 GCA_011053135.1 Chromatiales bacterium | reverse complement strand
CAGCGGTCAGGAGCTGCCGCTCTACTGCCTGCTTTTCTGCCCGCGTGAAACGTACACTATCTTCTGCCGCCAGCACCGCAAAGTAGCGCTCCGCCACACGCACAATCAGATCCTGTCGTGCCGTCTCAAACTCAGCGTCAGCCTGCCCCAGCTGCGATTTTGATTGCTGAAACTGGGTGTAATTAGCGTAATTAAAAAGGGGCTGAGTGAGTGTCAGGGTGTAGCTTGTGGTGGGAAAATCAGTCTTACCACTAGCAAATACTGTGTTATCAGCACTCACAATATCCTGCGAGGTCTCTACACGCTCCGCATCAAAAGCGACAACTGGCAACAGCCCCGCACGCGCCTGTGGCAGCGCCTCGGCGGCGGCCATGCGCTGAAAACGGTAACCTTCAAACTCAGGGTCATTCTGTTTTGCCAGTTCATATACCTGAGCCAGATCTACAGCCATAACAGGCTGAGCTAGCGCTGCCATTAGACAACCGAGCGCTATTTTTCTCATGACACCCCTCTCACCACTTATCGAATTTATTGTTATTTTTAGAGACTTTTGCACGACACTATCACTAGTAAAAACGCATCGCCGCTGCGCCAGACAGCACTAAAGCGCTGGCATGACTCCCCAATTATTATTCAACACCGACATGTTCTTATTTTTAGATATAGCAATAGATCCTACCATAAAACTCATAATATGTGCGTTCCCTGGCATTTCGACACACTCAATTGACCCGTGAATAGCCCACCTAAAATGGTAATGCGATACCTACATATTTGGCATTTTCTATTTCAATATGAGAACATTGCTCGTTGATAAATAATCTCACTATTCACAAGGCCTCGAATGGCTCTGCAAGGATAATTTAAGTATATGAAAACTGTAGATGTTCTAGTCGTAAAACTGCTGCAACTGATCGTCACCACCTTTTTCCTCTTTGTGCTATCGCTGTGGTACGGCTCAATCCTGCTGGCACCGCTGGCAGTCTGGTACAACCTGAGCGCCTTCCTCGGCGGTGGGATCTTCGCCACACTGGTCGCGGGTGGTCTGACCATTGGGCTGGGTATCTATATCTCAAGACTCCCCGGACTGATCGACACGATGATCAAGCCTGGTGTTGAGATGTACAAACTGGCACTTTCAACGGTTTGTGGTATCGGGCGCGTCGCCAGCACCATCGACCCAAAACCTGAAACAGCGAAAACTGAAGAGAAACCTGCTGATAACACTACTGGCGCTGAAGCGAAGTAAGCACAGATAAAAAAAGCCCCGGGGATGCGCTGCATCCTCGGGGCTTTTTTATTGGCAATTATTCAAACGGGTGACGCAGCACGATCGTCTCGTCCCGGTCTGGCCCGGTTGAGATCACATCCACCGGCACTTCGACCACCTCTGCGATCCGCTCCAGATAGGCCACCGCATTAGCTGGTAACTCTTCGTAACACTTTACCCCAAAGGTGCTATCGCTCCACCCCGGCATCTCGACATAAACTGGCTCGCAGTTGGCAAAGGCCTCGGCACCATCGGGCGGTACCCGCTTCTCAACACCATCGTATTTATAGCCGACGCAGATACGAATGGTATCGAGTCCATCGAGCACGTCGAGCTTGGTGATGCATAGCCCTGAAACGCTGTTAATCTGCGCAGCACGGCGCAGTGCAACGGCATCAAACCAGCCACAGCGCCGTGCGCGTCCGGTGGTCGAGCCAAATTCATGTCCACGCTCGGCCAGATGGCCGCCCACTTCATCATCCAGCTCGGTTGGGAACGGCCCCGAGCCAACGCGCGTGGTGTAGGCCTTGGTGATCCCAAGTACGTAGTCGAAGCCTAGAACCCCCATACCACTACCGGTCGCGGCCCCCCCCGCGGTGGTGTTGGATGAGGTAACAAATGGGTAGGTGCCGTGATCGATATCCAGCAGCGATCCCTGCGCTCCTTCGAACATGATGCTCTTGCCCTGCTTCTGATACTGCGCGATCAGCTCAGGTACATCGTCGATCAGTGGTTCAAGAATCTCCTGCATCGCCAGCGCTTCGTCGAGCACTTTCTGGAAGTCGACAGGCTCTACTTTGTAGTAGTTTTGCAGCATAAAGTTGTGATAATCGAGCACTTCGCCTAGCTTTGAGGCAAATCGCTCACGGTGAAACAGATCACCGAGACGCAGACCACGGCGCGACACTTTATCTTCGTAAGCGGGGCCGATGCCGCGCCCAGTTGTGCCGATCGCCTGTTTGCCGCGCGCAACTTCACGCGCCTGATCAAGCGCAATGTGGTACGGCAGAATCAGTGGGCAGGCGGCGCTTATTCTGAGGCGCTCGCGTACCGGCACCCCGCGCGCCTCCAGCATCTTGATCTCTTTCAGCAACGCCTCGGGCGAAACGACCACCCCGTTGCCGATCAGACACTGCACGCCATCGCGCAGAATGCCCGATGGAATCAGATGGAGGACGGTCTTTTCACCGTCAATCACCAGGGTGTGGCCAGCGTTGTGCCCCCCCTGAAAACGAACGACCGCTGCCACCTCTTCTGTGAGCAGGTCAACAATCTTTCCTTTACCCTCGTCACCCCATTGAGTGCCGATAATAACTACATTTTTACCCATGATTTTCTCTTATAGAATCAGGGGGAAGGGAGAGGGAGAGACCCCCCTTTGCCCGCTTCCCTATATTTCAACTACCTGCCATTGACCATTAATCTCTACAACCTTACGGTCGCAACCTGTTTCACTCTCATTCGCCTGCTGCCCCGGCAGAAATTCGACCACGCGTTCACCCGCTTCACGCAGCTGCGCAATAAAGGTCTGTAGTGCGACACGCTGCTCACTCTCTTCGCAGGGGTAGGCGATGATCGCTGCTGGTCTGGAAAGGGCGGTATCACTCAGCGCCATCAATGTCTTGAGATCTGAACTGAAGCCGGTCGCGGGGCGCGCCCGTCCAAAGACACTGCCGATGTCATCATAACGGCCTCCACGCGCCACCTCCTGCCCATGCCCCGGCACAAAGGCAGCGAACACTACGCCGGTTTGATAACGATAACCGCGCAGCTCGGCCAGATCAAAGTACAGCGAAAGATCCCCCATCCGTTGGGAGGCGAAGTCTGCGATCTGCTGTAGCTTGTCAACAGCATTCAACACCTCATCGCCCGCGGCACTCAACACCCGCCGCGCCTCTTCCAGTACATCACGGCCGCCGTTAAGGTCGACCAGCGCCAGCAGCATGGTGCGTGCATCGCTATCATTGCAGAGATCCGCTAACAGCGTTTCAATTTCGGGTTTTGCCTTGCGCTGCAGTGCGTTGAATAACAGCGCCTCCTGCGAGCTCGTTAAACTGGCCCGGCGCGCCAGCGCACGGAAGATACCCACGTGGCCAAGATCGATATGGATCTCATCCAGCCCGGCCAGGCGCAATGTCTCCACCATCAGGTGGATCACCTCAACATCACTTTCGATACCGGCGTGACCATAGAGCTCGGCACCCACCTGCAGTGGGCAGCGTCCACGCGAGAAGCCGTCCTGGCGGGTGTGTAGCACCGCATCCAGGTAACAGAGGCGGGTTGGCCCTTTGCGGTTAAGACGGTGAGCATCGATGCGCGCTACCTGTGGCGTCATATCGGCATGGATACCGAGCAGACGACCACTCTTCTGATCGATCAGTTTAAAGGTCTCAAGCTCCAGCTCGGTACCGGTACCGACCAGGAGTGACTCCAGATATTCGACCATCGGGGGGATCACATATTCGTAACCCCAGCTGCTATAGAGGTCTAGCAGCGAACGGCGCAGCCGCTCCAGCCGCTCCGCCTGTGGTGGTAAAAATTCATCGATCCCTTCAGGGAGTAGCCAGCTATTATTTTCTTTCGACACGTTATGAACCATTGGTCACTATATCTAGTGTCCTTGTAATCAGGTTTTAATCAGTTATGGAAGAATGCCACCACAAAAACAGACACGCAAACCGCCTGCGCGATTATAGCGCAACCAGCCCCTGGAAACTATTATGGGCCAAAACTATTATGGAGAGGACTATCCTCGAATGAGATAAAGCAGCACTACCCCGGAAGTCATGCAGATTAAACCACCTGTACGGAGTGTGCGATCACTGAGGCTCGCCATCGTCAACAGCGACTCACGCAGCCCCTTCGGACTAATAAAGGGCATTATGCCCTCTATCACCAGCAGTAGTGCTAACGCAATCCCTAGCTCTTGCCACATAGTGAATTAACGCTTCCTGAAAAGGATCTGAGAATAGAATAAAAAGGGAAATACCCGGTGGAGAAACCACCGGGTAATACTACAGATGTTACTCAACGACGCCTTTAGAGTTCTTGAAATATTTAAAGAAATCGTTAGCCGGGTCAAGCACCATGATATCGCTTTTATCTTTAAATGAATCCCTATAGGCGTTCAGACTACGGTAAAAAGAGTAGAACTCTGCATCCTGCTCATATGCTGCCGCATAGATTGCAGCTGCTTCACCATCACCCTCACCTCGCAGTTGCTCCGCAGCACGGAAGGCATCAGCGATGATGATGGTGCGCTGACGATCGGCATCAGCACGAATACGCTCTGCCGCTTCAGCACCTTTCGAACGCAGGTCTTTGGCAACACGCGCACGTTCTGCCTCCATCCGCAGGAAGACCGAGGTGCTGACATCTTCAGAGAGATCGATACGTTTGATGCGCACGTCAACCACATTGATGCCAAACTCTTTTGCCTGTTCTGCTGCATTTTCGGTCAGGATCGCCATGATCTCTGCACGCTCACCCGAGACAACCTCCTGAATGGTGCGTTTACCAAATTCGCCGCGTAGACCATCTTTGATGATTTGAGAGAGACGCAGATTGGCGTTGTGCTCATCGCCCCCCATTGCGGTGTAGTAGGTACCGACATCGGCGATCTGCCATTTAACAAACGAATCAACGATGACATTTTTCTTCTCAGAAGTCAGATAGCGCTCTGGATTCGCATCCAGGGTTATGATTCGTGCATCAAACTTGCGCACATTATTGACCAGCGGCAGCTTAAAATAGAGTCCCGGTTCAAAGTCTGTCTTGACGATTTCACCTAAACGGAACTTAATCGCACGCTCCCGCTCATCCACTGTGAAGACACAGAATGATCCGACAAATATGACGACGGCCAGCGCGACCACCACTGACATTAGTTTACCCTGAACCATTATCGTGTCTCCCTAGTACGTAATGTTGCTCGCGAACGCACCTGATCGGCCATGCGATCACGGGCTCGATCCTCTACCTCTTTACGTGCAGCTGAAAGTGCCTGCGATGTCTGCGGCACTATCGGTGAAACCGCTTTGGTCGGCGTCATCATACGATCAAGCGGAAGGTAGAGCAGATTGCCACTGCCTTCAACATCCAGCATCACCTTGCTGGTGGTGCTTAAAACTGTCTCCATTGCATCCAGATAGAGGCGTTCACGTGTCACCTCTGGTGCCTTCTGGTATTCAGCCAACACCTGCAGGAAGCGACTGGTTTGACCCTCTGCTTCAGCAACAACCTTGGATTTATACGCGGTCGCCTCCTCATTCATACGCGCACCGGCACCACGAGCCTTCGGTATGATATCGTTGGCATAAGCCTCGGCTTCATTTTTCAGACGCTGCTCATCTTCTCGCGCCTTGACTGCATCACTGAATGCTGCCTGCACCTGCTCTGGCGGCTGAGCATCCTGCATGTTCACACTCGTCACCTGCAGACCGGAACCGTAACGATCCAGGATCTCCTGAATCAGAACCTCGGCCCTCTGCACCATGTCACTGCGCCCTTCAGTCAGTACAAAATCCATCTTGCTTTTACCAACGATTTCACGCACCGCACTTTCAGTCGCCTCACGCAGAGTCTGGTCTGGCGAACGCAGATTGAAGAGATAGTCCTGCGCATTCTTAATGCGATACTGAACGGCAAAACTGACATCAACAATATTTTCATCCTGCGTCAGCATCAATGCTTCGTTTAAAACACTGCGCTTTGCGGCCTCACCACCCACGCCGGAGCGGTAACCAATTTCAACATTCCGGATCTGAGAAACATCGACAATTTCGACGGTATCAATCGGATAAGGAATGCGCCAGTGAGGGCCAGGCTGCGTGGTCTCGCTGTATTCGCCGAAGCGCAGTTCAACACCACGCTTACCTTCATCAACAATGTAGATGCCGGTCAATCCCCATAGGAACAGAGCACCGCCAAGAATGACTCCAATGCCTATCGCACCACCACCTGAACCACCAGAAGAGGAACCCTGGCCTTCACCATCGCCACCACTGCTTCCTTTACCGCCAAATATTTTCCCTATCTGATCCTGAAACTTCTTCACCACTTCATCAAGATCGGGAGGTCCCTGGTCATTTTTTTTGCCGCCACCCCATGGATCATTATCCCTGGAGCCACCCGGTTCATTCCAAGCCATTATTTATTCCCATCCACTTTGGTTTTGTTTGAGTTCTTATCCAGCACGAAGCGTGATTCTAGCAAGATTCTATGGGT
>DRLG01000254.1 GCA_011053135.1 Chromatiales bacterium | reverse complement strand
CGGCCGGATAGTTGGCTACTAGCGCAATAATGATGATGAGTAGAAGCAGGGAGACCCCTTGCCAGAATGCGACAGGATTGCGAGCCATCAGAGGTGGGCGGGTTTTACTTAGAAATGATTTATTGGGGTGGCGCAGGTCATAGATAAACTCTGATATTTCAGCGTAGCGTTTATTGGGGTCGATCTGTACTGCTCTGTGGATCGCTTCATCTACCCAGCTGGGGATGTGGTTCTCTTCATCAAGTACGCTTTGATAACTCAGTTTATGTTGCGCAGAGCGGGTGTGGGACATGGCGAGCTTTGTGCCGTAGGGGTGGCGTCCTGAGAGCATCTGATAGCAGATCACACCGAGTGAGAAGAGATCGGTACGTATTGTGCCAACCTCACCCAGGAAACATTCTGGTGCAGTGTAGAGAGCGGTGCCGAGCACAGTCTGTTGCGCAGCGGGGCTAGCGGTCTCCATTAGTCCGGCGACGCGGACAGCGCCAAAATCAATAATCTTTACCGTACCCAGTTCATCAATCATGACATTGTCAGGTCGAAGGTCCTGGTGAAACATCTCCTGCCGGTGAAAGGCGCGCAGGCCGGCGGCAATCTGTTCAATAATATTTCTCACCGTCTCTATATTGGGCCTGGGGTTATCGATCATCCACTGCTTCAGGGTTTTCCCTTTTATAAACTCTGTTGCGATATATAAATAGTGTCGCTTCCTCGTCTGCTGGCACGGTTTCAGTACGTTGGCGTGGTTGATACGCCGCGCGACCCACTCTTCCATCAAAAAACGTTCGAGGTAGTCGGCATCGCTTCGTTGGTCAACAGAAGGGATCTTTAACACGACCTGTTTTTTTGTCTCCGTATCTACGGCAAGGTAGATATAGCTTCGATTCGTTACCTGAAGTTCCCGGATGATCTCATAGCCATCAAAGATCATCCGGGGTTTGAGTTCCGGGGGAAAGGGGAGTGTGGTCAGTTGTTGATAGACCTCATCCACCTCCTGCTGTGGTAGCTGGTCAATACGCACGATCTGGATGGTTAAATTGTCATCGCTCCCATTCTCAACCGCTTTGGCAATAATCTCTGTCGCAGCATTATTTAAATTATCGGGGTGTTGTCTGATGGTGTCGATAATCAGTTTGTCATCTAAAAACTCATAAACGCCATCCGTCGCAAGCACAAACAGATCACCTCTCTCCAGTGCATATGACTGGTAGTCAAGCTCAAGCGTATCCTTCATGCCTAGGGCGCGCTGAAGATAGCTTTTATCCTGTGAGACCCAGAGACGATGGTCTTCGGTGAGCTGTTCTAAATGGTTATTTACCAATCGATAAAGGCGCGTGTCACCCGCATAAAAAACATGTGCTGTGTTCGACTTAATGACCAGTGCGGTGAAGGTGCAGACATAACCTTTATCGGGTGAGTAGCGATAAGGGCTATTGCGAGACTGAAGATAGAGCCATGAATTTGTAGCCTTTAAGACACGCTGTACTGATGTTTTAACCGTCCAGGATTCAGAGGTGCAGAAGTAGTCTTCAAGAAAGCTTTTAACCGCGGTCTCACTCGCATGCTGACTCACCTCACTGCTGCTGATTCCGTCGGCCAGTGCAGTCGCGATACCTTTCGACGTCAGCAAAGGCTCTTTCGGAATACAGGCGCCATAAAAGTCCTGATTAATCGCCTTACGGCCTTTATCAGATCCCTGTCCGATTGAGATAGTTAACTGGTTTGTCATAAGTGATAGCGGCTGCCCCTTGCGGGCGGGTGTTATCCCGCCCTGGGGGTCAGGTATCGAAATGGTTATTTAGAGTTTTCGATTGGGGCTTGTTCTCACATGAGTGTAGTACAGGGGTAGCGCCACAAAGACCAGACCGCCGACCAGGTTACCTAATACGGTGGGTAACTCATTCCAGATAAGGTAGTCTGAGACGGTAAACTCACCACCCATGATCATAGAGAATGGGAACAGGAACATGTTAACAATAGAGTGCTCAAAGCCCATATAGAAGAAGAGCATGATCGGCATCCACATCGCCGCCACTTTACCGGTCGCCGAGGTAGAGATCATCGCACCTACCACACCCATTGAGACCATCCAGTTACACAGCATGCCGCGCATGAAAATGGTTAACCAGCCCGCTAGACCATGTTCCTGATAGCCGAGTGTGCGTGATTCACCGATATGGCTCACTTTCTCGGCTATCGCGCCACCATCAATACTAAAGCCGTAAGTCATGACAAATGCCATTATGAAGGCGACGGTCAGCGCACCGCCCAGGTTCCCAATAAAGACCCAGCCCCAGTTGCGTAAAATCTGCCCCACTGTGACGCCTGGCCGTTTATCCAGCCAGGCAAGTGGTACCAGCGTAAATACACCTGTTAGCAGATCAAACTTCATTAGGTAGAGCATAATAAAGCCAACAGGAAACAGCACCGCCCCTAATAGAGGGTTGCCGGTGTTAATGGTCACCGTTATTGCAAACATGGCGGCAAGCCCGAGCACGGCACCGGCCATGTAGGCACGGATAACGGTGTCCTTGGTTGACATGTAGATTTTGGATTCACCCGAATCCACCATTTTTGTAACAAATTCTGACGGCTCTAAATACGACATACTTTTCCCTTTATCCGCTGCTCGGTTTATGAAAACTCGATGTAATCAACTTACGACATAGTGTCGCCCAAATTAGAACTGACTGCATATCTTGGGCCAAAACTTAAATTGATTTGTAATTTATTGTTTTTGTTTGATTATTTTAGTTTTTTCTATTTGCTGGAAGCGTTGGCTGCACAATCAAGTGGCATTAACAGGAGAGGGCGCTTCGCCGTGGTGCATTGGTTGCAGAAAAGAAGTGGAAACCTCTTTTTTGCTGATGGCAGTGTTCGCTCTCATGAGAGGGTCGCTGCTCCCTTGAAATAGCAGGTGCCACCCTTATGGATCATATTATCTTGACTGATTTTCGATGAAAGCGGCGCCAGTAAAATTAATGCCAGGGTCTGTTAATGCTAATTACAAGGAGCTTATTGCTATGTCACGTAAAAGGTTACTATTTTTTCTTCCGCTGTTTCTGATTGTTTCATTTATATGGGCTCCAGTTCAGGCGGCAGAAGAGGGGGGCGTCGCTAGTCTGCGCCAGACCAGTAAGGCCTTTGCTTCGGTTGCGAAACAGGTTTCACCTTCGGTGGTCTTTATTCGCGTTGAGAGTGCTGCGCGTGGTGGTACAGCCCCGTCGGGGCAGCTGCCGTTCGGTTCGCCCTTTGGAGATGAGCTGTTTAAACGGTTTTTTGGTGATCAGTTTCCGACGATTCCAGATCAGCGGCCACCACAGAGCGCACCTGAGCGCCGAGTGATGGGGCAAGGCTCTGGATTTGTCTTTAAAGTCGATAAAGGAGTGCTCTCAGACACCAGTTACATTCTGACAAATAATCATGTTGTTGAAGGGGCAGAGAAGATCTTTGTGACCTTCAAGGATGGGCGTGAATTTGAGGCCAGGATCACAGGAACAGATCCCAAGTCTGATGTTGCGGTTATCGAGATTAAAGATAGCGAGCATCCCGCCCTGCGGATAGGGGACTCTGCCAGACTTGAGGTGGGGGAGTGGGTAGTTGCCGTGGGCAATCCCTTTGGTCTGAGCCACACCTTGACGGTTGGAGTAGTGAGCGCCAAGGGGCGCAGCGGCCTGGGAATCAACGACTATGAAGATTTTATTCAGACCGATGCAGCGATTAACCCGGGCAATTCAGGTGGTCCCCTGCTGAACCTTGATGGTGAGGTGATTGGTATTAATACCGCGATCTTTTCTCGTAGTGGTGGCTATATGGGGGTTGGCTTTGCGATTCCAGTTAACCTCGCCAGAAATATTGCAGAGCAGCTGATCGACAATGGCGTGGTGACGCGTGGCTACCTGGGCGTTGTGATCCAGAACATGACGCCTGAACTTGCCGACTCCTTTGGTATAGAGGCGCAGAAAGGGGTGCTCATTGCTCAGGTTTCTGAGGGTTCGCCAGCGGAAAAGGCGGGGCTGAAAGTCGGAGATCTCGTGCTACGTTATCAGGATGAAAAAGTAATGGAGGTGGCTGAGTTTCGCAACCGGGTTGCGCTAACCCCACCGGGTAGTCGTGCTACTCTAACGGTACTACGAAACGGTAAACGTATGCGTTTACAGGTGACGATTGGTGACCTTAAAGAGGGGGTGACTGTTGCGGCTGCAGCGAGCGCAACAGCGGATGTGCTAGGGTTGACCGTACAGACAGTCACATCAGATATTGCTCGCCAGTATGATATTAAAGTGGGCCAGGGGGTTGTGGTGACCAGCGTAAAGCCTGGCTCAGTTGCTGCAATGAGTGGAATTCGTGCCGGAACGGTGATCCTGCAGGTTAACCGAGTTGCTGTTAATTCGAGCGCTGACTTTCAACGTGCGATTGACAAAGGTGGTAAAGAGAAGCGCGTGCTACTCCTGGTGAGTGACCGGGGAATGCCTCGCTATGTGGTGTTAAGCTGGCGCTAAAGGAGGATGATGGGTGGAGTTTAAAGATTATTACAAAGTGATGGGG
>DRLG01000253.1 GCA_011053135.1 Chromatiales bacterium | reverse complement strand
TTCAAACTACCCTGATTTGTAACTAGCTGGAAATCCGCAGGGATATAAATGTACATTTGAAACCACAAATAGCCTTTGTCGTAAATTCGGGACGGAAAATTAATGACGCCTCCCCAGCGACTCCACCCCTGGTCGCCTTCTGCTATATTTAACTCGGCAGCCATCCCCCCCTCAAAGAATTTATCAGTTGAATAGTATGATTGCGTTGCTGCATCATCAAAACCATCATCCTGCTTATTCACCGTCAACCCGTTAACTCCCTGATTGAAGTTCCTGGTGATCTCCCAGGCATTCGCGCTACTCGACACCATGAGCAGCAAAACAAAGAGAAACTTTGAGATGTAATTTGAGGCAGTCATTTTAATACTCCTGAAACTTAGAAAGAGGTGTTAGTGATAAATAGCTCACACTCGATTTTGACGACATCTAAGGAGCCTCTGATTAACTGCTATGTCTCTCATTGCGATCAAAGCGTAAGGGCTGGCAGTCCAGCTCCTTCAGGGTAGCAATCTCGATTTAGATGAACCCGTTGAGTTAGGCGATGATTTTATTACTTCACACCTTATCACGACAATTAATCAGAGACTCCCTAAGTATGATAAAACCATATCGTAAATACCTTAAAAGCATTCTGCTTTTATTATTCCAGTCAGAATATAGAATAAAACTTATTTTTTGCTGATACTTTGTATTGCATCACAAACTGAAACTAGTTTGGTTTGTGTGGTGCTGAAAATGACGCAGGTCGCCACATATCATGTGGTTCCTGAGCGCTGTTTTTATGTCTAATTTTTTTGATGATTCGGTCAACATCACCTACTAAGTGCTCAATAGAGAGCTGTTTTGCCGCTGGTCCATAGCAGTAAAGTTGCACCTGTTGAACGACTGTACGCATTTCATCATCAATACCGTGTTGTGATTCCCATTGAGTAAGCCCCTGTTCAAGAGTTGGTGTACCAAACGCAGTAAGCAGTCTGTTTTGTAGCGGGTGTTTTGAGTTGCCTGCCTGTGCTGCTGGTTTGATGCTTACGTTTCCTGGTATAGAATTCGTTTTCTGCTGTTTCCACCACGCCAATAGCGTAGCTGTCCATGCCAGCGCAAGGATTAAAGTTGCCACTTGCCAAGAAAGTGCAGTGTTGCTGTTTATGGAGCCAAGCTGGTCTGTTATTTCAGCGGTGGCCTCAGCTGGTAGTAGGGACGTGGCACTGACAGGTATTGCAGCAGGTGTTACATTGAACTGCTGTCCCTGTAAAACCACCTCGCTCATCTCTGAGCGTTCAGGGTCAAAGTAGGGGATACGCAGATCCGGCAGTTGATAGTGCCCTGTCTCAAGCGGCATGATATAGTAGCGGTAGGTGACTTTAGTGCTGCCATCGTCGCTTCCTTCAACCGCTGTGCGAACGCCACTCTCTGCATAGACCTTAAGCCCCTCAGGGAATGGTAGTGCAGGTGCTGCTTGTGAAAGATTGATGATGTTGGTGGGTGCCTGCAGTGTGATCGTTAGCTGAAAATTGTGGTGTTGCTTCACCTCCGTTTCAATGGTCGACTGTGCCAGCGATGGTTTACCAACAAGCGTGTGCCGCGGCACCTCTTCGGGGAGTGGTAATACATCAATGGTGATATCTTTAAAAGGAAAACGTCGCTTCTTTCCTGCTTCAGTCTCGACCCACACATCGGGTAGAAATAGTTTGATGGTCTGATTAATGGCGGGTGCCACCGACCATGCGGTGCGCGTGACATTGTAGCTAACACCATTATGCAGCTCTGTTCGATTCGATTGTGGTAGCTGGCTGAGCTGTATCTGAAGTTTGGGTTCACTTTCAATTGCACCCCCGAGTTTTGCACTTTTAAGCGCCACACGATGATAGAGATCGAGGTAGACGATGGTCTGTTCGCGTAACCAGAGCGCTGACTTAAGAACGCCGCTGCGGGTAAACACTTCCGGGATGTGTTCAGCCGTTGCCTTGTGCACCGTGATGGTGATGGGGGCAGAGCTTTCACCATCGACACTGAAGGGGGGGATGGTAAACTTTCCAGCCCTTTTAGGAAAAAGTGTCACGACTATTTCTGAGCTTGAACGGCCACGGTTGCGGAAAGGGCTATAACGATTGCTTGACTGCGGGATGCCGAGCTCAAAATTGTCAGTGAGTATTGATAGATCAATGTTGGGGTTGATCCCGGTGGCGCGCAGCCGGGTGTCGCTGTTGATCAATGCGAGCGTCAGCGTTAAGTGTTCGTTGCTTACAAGTTCTTTTTTATCAACGCGTGCCTCCAGCGTGGCAGCAAACAGCGTGGTGCTAAACAGAGAGAGCAGAAGCGCTGCAATGAGCGTGTGAAATAGATGCCTCCTTACCACGGTTTCTCCTCAGCTTTTAATTGCACATCACTCTCCTGAAGCGAGAAACGTTGCCGCATAAATTGATGGCTAAGTTTTTTATTGATCGCCTGAGCCTGTTGCAGCGCATTATCCCAGTTAATAGAGGGGCTGTCGCCCTGTTGGCTTGTCGGCAGTGGCTGCTCTGTGGTGTCACGTTTATGCTGCGCACGCTGCTGATGCTGCTCATCTGTGTGGGGTTTCGCCTGCGGGTTGCGTTGACTGCTCTGCTGCGCTGTGCTGGGCAGTTGTGCGGATTGCGCTTCTGCCCTGTTATCGTGTGTGGCCTGCAGGATCGCCAGTGGTGGTTTTTGTTGCGCTTTTTTCTGTTCCCCTCCCTGCTGCACGCGGGCTTTATTGATCAAGTTGAGGTTGCGTGCTGCGCGTGAGAAGTGACGTTGCAGGCGAAGTGCTTCTTCAAATGATTCAGCCGCGGCGTCGAGCTCTCTGAGCTGAGTGAGCGCATTGCCGCGGTTGTAAAGAGCCTGAGCACGCTGCTCATCATTGTTTGCCAGCTGTTGTGCGCGAGCAAAGGCGTCGGCCGCAACTTGCCACTCCTGTTGTCGATAAGCGGCAGTACCATAACCGAGCTGCGCGCGATAACTCTCTATTTCGCTATAAAGATAGGCCGCTTCGGCGTAACGCCCTTCGTTGAGCGCTCGGTAGGCCTGTGACTCATGCCAGAGATCAAAAACTGTACTGGCCTCTGTGGGTGGTGACGCTGAAAACAGCAACAGCGGTGCGATCACTATTGCGATATTGCCGCGCAACTGTTTGATCGATGAGATCAGGAATAGAAAGATCGCGCTCCCCATCAGCCATGGAAAGAGCTGAAACTGCTGCGGCTGGTATGGGGCTCGATAGTGGTTAAGGGGTTCGAGTCTGTCGAGCTCACGGAAGATAACCTCCCATTCGCGGTCATCATTGCTGACGGGGGTGTAGATGCCACCGCTGGCGCTGGCAAGTCGCTGCAGGTGGTTGCTATCGAGTCGAGAGACCACCGGCTCTCCGTCGTGACGCAACCGCATTCCGCGCTCATTTAGAATCATGCCGCCGGTAGCTGTGCCGATGCCGACGATCAGCAGCGGAATCTCTTTTTTACCCAGCCGCCGGGCTGTGTTCAGATCTGCTTCCGGGTTAAAACTCTCACCATCGGTGAGCAGCACAATGGCACGCCCTTTCTGCTGGCTGTGGTCGAGCAGTTGCATCGCCCGTTCAAGAGCCTGCGTCAGGTTGGACCCCAGTTTTCTTGTCAGGGTGGTCTCCAGCGCCTCACTAAAGTGGTGCAGTGTGTCACGATCCGCGGTTAACGGCAGCACTTTATAGGCGTTGGCCGAGTAGGCGATCAGCGCGGTGCGATCCGCTTTTAGTCTGGCAGTAAAGTCGCGTAGCTCAAGCCTGGCCCGCTCCAGGCGAGTGGGCGCGATATCGTCCGCGGCCATCGAAGGGGAGATGTCAACGATCACGGCGATGTCGATACTGCGTGCGACGGTTGTCTCACGGCTATCGCTAAAGTATGGTCCGCTTGCGGCGATCGCAATCAACCCCCATGCAAGCAACGTGGGCCACGAGGCTGAATAGCGGTGCGGTTGAGATGGCTGGGTAAGCAGCCAGCGCCACAGCTCGGGTGCAATAAAGCGGGCCAGTCTCTTCTGATGCTGCCGGCTGCGTGGGCGTAGGTGCTGCACAACCATGAGAGATAGCGGTACTGCCAGTAGCAGTAGCCACCACGGCTGACGCAGCGTTAGCTGTTCCAGGGTTTCGATCATGGCAACACCTGCTGGCGCAGCTGGCGTTCGTTGAGCAGCAGTAGCGAGAGCGCCAGTAGCAGTGGCAGCCAGAACCACTCATCGCGTGGTATCTGGGAGGGGTCGTCGATCTGAACCGGTTCCAGCTGGTTGATGTCGTTAAAGATCGCCTGCAAGGTCAGGGCATCATTCGCATGAAAGTACTGCCCACCGGTTTCGCTGGCGATTTTCTGTAGCAGCGCCTCATTCAGTGGTAGCTCTGTGTAGAGAGGCTGCTGCATCGGTCCGCGTGGGAAAGCCACGGTGCTGTTGGTGCCGACGCCAATGGTGTAGATGCGCAGTTTATATGTTTGTGCTAACAGAATGGCTGATTCAGGGGAGACATGGCCGGCAGTATGGCTGCCATCGGTCAGTAATATTAGAATGCGCGATCTGGCGG
>DRLG01000252.1 GCA_011053135.1 Chromatiales bacterium | reverse complement strand
TTTCTGCGGCGATTGCCATCAGTGCCGCAACGTTGGCACCCCCATCCTCAACATAGAGATGTAATTTGTTATCTTCCCAGGTAGAGCCTTTAATATAGGGCTGCTGTTGCGCATAGTGAAAGAAAGCCTGCTCATTCTTACCAACATCATCAAAGCTCACAGTGATTGAGTCGCCATGGATACTGTTCTTTAGCGCATCGGGTGTATCAACGACCTGTACTTTGCCATTGTTGATGATGGCCACCTGATGAGAGAGATTGTCGGCCTCTTCCAGATAGTGAGTGGTTAGCAAAATGGTCAGACCAAACTCTTTATTGAGTTTGTCGATATGTTTCCACAGAATTTTCCGGTTCTTGATATCGAGTCCCAGTGTTGGTTCATCAAGAAAGAGGATTTCAGGGCGATGAATCAACGCGCAGGCGATATCGAGTTTTCTACGCATGCCACCAGAGTAGGTGCTGACGAGATTGTCGATACTGCTATCGAGTTCAAAATAGCTGGCGAGCTCTTCGATACGGCTGTTGATATCGCTCTTTTTCATCCGGTAGAGATGCCCTTGCAGTACCATGTTTTCTCGCCCGGTGAGGAAATAATCGATCCCCGTCTGCTGCGCCACCACACCGATCGCCTGTCGAACTTCAAGCGAGTGGGTATCAACATCGAAACCCGCAACCACCACTTTCCCCTCATCAAAGCCGCACAGGGTTGAGGCGGCGCGAATGGTCGTACTTTTACCCGCGCCATTCGGACCGAGTAACGCCATGATCTCGCCCGCCTTGATTTCGAGGTCGAGCGTATCAACGGCTCTGTTATCGGGCGGATATATCTTGGTCAGCCCTTTAATCTGGATCGCAAGGTTTGTCATCGTTATCTATTCAGCCATTTAGTCAGTGAATTTGTGCAGAGCGCGTAGTATATCTCTCTTTTTCGGCAAATCATAAAGCAGCTGAAGGATTGCATCGCTATAATGTCACGCTATGACGATAGTAAAGAGAGGTGTAGCCGTTTGATGCGTGTACTTGGAATTGAGACCTCCTGCGATGAGACGGGTGTGGCGATCTATGACAGTGAGCGAGGGCTGCTTTCTGATCTGCTCTACAGCCAGGTGGCGATGCATGCAGAGTACGGTGGGGTAGTACCTGAACTGGCCTCGCGTGACCACGTGCGTAAGCTGTTGCCGCTGATTCGTGAAGCGATGCAGCAGGCTGGCACCACGCGTGAAGAGATCGATGGCGTCGCCTATACCGCAGGCCCTGGGCTGGTCGGCGCACTGTTAGTCGGTGCCGCCATCGGGCGTAGCCTTGCATGGGGGTGGAATCTGCCCGCTGTTGGTGTGCATCATCTCGAAGGGCATCTCCTTGCGCCGATGCTGGAGGAGAATCCCCCCCCCTTTCCATTTATTGCGCTACTGGTCTCGGGCGGTCATACGATGTTGATTACGGTCGAAGCTGTTGGTCGATATCAGATTATCGGCGAATCGCTCGATGATGCCGTTGGCGAAGCGTTTGATAAAACTGCCAAGTTGCTCGATCTTGGATATCCCGGCGGCCCGGCACTGGAGCAGATCGCAACAGAAGGAGACGGTGCGCGGTTTCGGTTTCCACGCCCGATGACCGATCGCCCCGGTCTTGATTTTAGCTTTAGCGGGCTAAAGACCTTTGCGATGAACACCCTGCGTGCCAATGAGATAACAGAGCAGACGCGTGCCGACATCGCGCTCGCCTTTCAGACAGCGGCAGTTGAAACGCTGGCGATCAAGTGCCAGCGCGCAATCCGCGAGACGGGAATAAAACAGCTGGTCGTGGCCGGTGGTGTCAGTGCCAATCGTGCGCTGCGCGAGCGGCTGGATAGACTCGCGTTGAAAGAGCGGGCTCAGGTCGCCTACCCACGGTTGAAATTCTGTACCGATAACGGGGCGATGATCGCCTATGCTGGCTGCCTGAGATTGCAGGCGGGTGAGATGGAGCCACCAGCGTTTGAGGCGCGCGCACGCTGGCCAATTGATACACTGAAAGCACTATAGCCGCGGCGCAGAGTGGATTAACCCTCTTTTGATTCGCTGTTGTCTGAGTCTGTTGAAGCGTTTTTTTTCTTCTGCCCAATTCTGGATTCTCTGCCCTGTTTCAGGTTCTCTATATTGGAGCGATGGCGCCACACCAGCAGCAGGCTCATGCCAACCATCATCACCAGCAGTTCAATATCGGGGCGATAGAGCCAGACGATCAGTGGCGCAGAAACGGAAGCACAGAGCGCGGCGAGTGATGAATAGCGCAGCGTAAACGCAACCAGCAGCCAGAGAGCGAGCACGGTGAACCCTGCTGGCCATGAGATAGCCAGGATCACACCGAGCGCCGTTGCCACCCCCTTGCCCCCTTTGAAACTAAAGAAAACAGGATAGAGGTGCCCCAGAAACGCGGCAGCACCTGTTAATGCAACCAGTAGTGGCGAAGCGCCCATCAGGCTGACCACCGCCACCGGTAACAGCCCTTTTATCATGTCGCCGAGTAGCACGATGATGGCGATCTTTTTACCGCCGAAGCGCAGTACGTTGGTCGCCCCAGGGTTGCCCGAGCCCTGACCGCGAGGGTCTGGCAGGCCGGTGAGCTTACAGGCGATGATGGCGGTAGAAAGCGAACCCACCAGGTAGGCGAGAACGATGGTGATTGAGGCAGTGATCATTGTGGCGCTCGTTTATATGCTGCTAAACTGAATCTATTGCTAAAAGAGCTTGTATGATACCACCCCGGATTCACTTATTAATACTGACCTTTTGTTATGGATATAATCTACCTGCGAGACCTTAAGATCGAAACCGTCATCGGCATCTTTGACTGGGAGCGTGAAATCAAACAGACCATTAGTTTTGATCTCGATATGGCAACTGATATCCGTAGGGCAGCAGCGAGCGATCTGATTGATGACACCCTTGATTACAAACGGCTCTCCAAGCGGATCATCAGCTTTGTTGAAGGGAGCAGTTTTCAGCTGGTCGAGACTCTGGCCGAACGGGTCGCGGCGATCATTCTTGATGAGTTCGGTGTCTGCTGGGTACGGGTGCGGCTTGATAAAGTCGGTGCAATTCGTGGTGCCAGTGGTGTCGGGGTGATCATTGAGCGGGGAGAGAAGAGCTGAGATGGTGCCAGCGATCCGAGGACATCTGGTTCATGTGGGGGTTGGGAGTAATATTGAGCGTGAATATAATATCCGCTCCGGGGTAAATGCACTGCGAGAACGCTTTAGAAACGTGGTGATGTCGCCCGTTTATGAGAGTGCTGCGGTTGGGTTTGATGGCGAGCCCTTTTATAACCTGGTGGTGCGCTTTGAAACGGAGCTGAGCATTGATGCACTCGGGGTCACGCTGCGACAGTTTGAGGATATGCATCAGCGCGATCGTTCACTATCGAGCTTTGGGCCGCGCACACTCGACATCGATCTGCTGCTATATGATGACGTGGTACTGCATCAGGGCAAGCTGCAACTGCCGCGCGACGAGATTGAAACGCAGGCCTTTGTATTGAGACCGCTGGCGGAGCTTTCCGGTGAACTCATCCATCCACTAAGAGACCAAAGCCTGGCAGCGATGTGGCAGCAGTTTGACCACTCCCTGCAGCCGCTAACGGCGGTTACTTTCGACTGGTAACGTGTAGAGCGAGACCTTCGGTCATTATATAGCGATAAACTCAAGCCCCCTCTCGCCGTGCCTTTTACTTTGCCAGCGTGCAAAGGTCTCAGCGCCTGTTAATCGCTCAGCGAACGCCCGCCATCCACCGCAATCGTCTGCCCACTCACATAACCGGCATCACGAATCAGAAACAGCGCTGCACGTGCAATATCGTCTGGCGAACCCTGACGTTTCAGCGTGGTGCGCGAAAGGATACGCTTTTTGGTGACATCATCGATCCCTTTTTCAGGCCACAGGATGGCACCGGGGGCGATCGCATTGACCCGTACCTCAGGCCCCAGTTCACGCGCCAGCGCTTTGGAGAGCATCACTAACCCCGCCTTGGCCGTACAGTAGACCGGGTGCTCCTTGAGCGGCCGCTCGCCGTGGATATCCACAATATTGATGATAGAGCCGCGCTGCTGTTTGAGGTGCCTCGCCGCCGCCTGTGATAGAAAGAAAGGTGCCTTGAGATTGGTCCCCAGCAGGTTATCCCACTGCGCTTCAGTCACGCTGCCAATGGGGGTAGGATAGAAAGTTGAGGCGTTGTTGATCAGTACATCGAGTCGCTTCCAGCGTGAGGTGGCCTCCTTTACAACCGCAGCGAGCTTTGTGGTCTGTAATAGGTCTGCCTGAATCAGTACCACAGATGCTTCACGTATCTCATTGAGTTCACGCTGCAGAGCACGCGCCTCTTTATGTGAGGTGTGATAATGGAGCGCCAGGTTCATCCCCTCACGGTGTAGTGCGCGTGCGATGGCAGCACCAACACGTCTTGCCGCGCCTGTGATCAGTGCAACCTTACCAGAAAGGTCATCTCGATTGTCGCTCACCGCATCCCCTGTTTGTAACTCTGTTAAACTGCGTCATCGGCCTTGAGTATTCAAGGCGGCGACCATTAATGAGTATAAAGCAAAGTGAATCGAAACAGGCCAAATTCTGAAGCAGGCAGGTTAAAGCTGGGCGAGCTGGATGAACAGGCCATCGCCCATAGCAGGCAGCTTGCCGAATTGATAATCGACGAGATCAAACAGCAGGGCGGCAAGATCCCTTTTATTCGCTACATGGAGTTGATTCTGCACGCGCCCGCTCTTGGCTACTACAGCGCTGGAGCGCATAAGATCGGTGCTGCGGGGGATTTCATCACCGCGCCAGAGATTTCCCCGCTCTTTTCACAATGTATCGCACGTCAATGCCAGCAGGTGCTGCAGGGGATCGGTGGGGGTGAGATCCTGGAAGTGGGTGCTGGCTCCGGGGTGATGGCGTGCGAGCTGTTGCGCGAACTGGAGCGTCTGGAGTGCCTGCCCGATCGCTACTACATTCTTGATCTCAGCGCCGATCTGCGGCAGCGGCAGCGCGACCATCTGCAGCAGGAGGTGCCGCAACTGATGGCGCGTATTCAATGGTTAGACGTGCTGCCGGCGAATGGTTTTAAAGGTGTTGTACTGGCTAATGAACTACTCGATGCGATGCCGGTACATCTGGTGCGCTTTGATCCCGAGCACCCTGTTGAGCGCTATGTTGGCTGGGATGGTGAGCGCTTTATCTGGTGCGATGGTGAAATGAGTGATACGCGCCTCACCGCTGCCACCGCTCATATTATCAATGAGTGCGGTGCAGAGCTGTTCGATGCCGACTACATTTCTGAGATTAATTTAGCCGCTACCGACTGGGTGGAGACTATTGCCGCGATACTTGAGCAAGGGGTGATACTGTTAATCGATTACGGATTTCCACGGCATGAGTACTATATCCCAGAACGCAGGGAAGGTACCGTGATGTGCCACTACCGTCATCAGGCGCATAGTGATCCACTGATTTTGCCCGGGCTGCAAGATGTTACCGCGCATGTCGATTTTACCGCGATTGCAGAGTGCGCAGTCGCAGCCGGACTTGATGTGGCCGGCTACACCTCGCAGGCACATTTCCTGCTGGGTAGCGGGTTAATGGCGCTGTTGGCTGAGTCTGCCGAGAAAACTAGCCGTGAAGAGCAGGTGGTACAGGCACAGGCGATAAAGAGGCTAACGATGCCGCATGAGATGGGGGAGCTGTTCAAAGTGATCGCGCTAAGCAGAGACATTGAACCAGGATTGATCGGTTTTTCGATGCTGGATGCGCGCGGGCGGCTGTAGCCTGCATCGTCGTACAGCTCACCTGAGTCCGCTTTAATCTAAAGCGGACTCAGGTGGGTTCTGTGCTACGCCGCTGAGATTAGAACAGACTCCAGTTCCTGGAAAGTACGCGCCTGATTCGATGGTTCAATCTTGATCCCGAGTTGCTGGCTAATCCGGGTGGTGGATAGCAGCCCCCGGACGACAGAGGCGTCGCCATCCCCCTCTAGCACAAGCGCATGCTGGCGGTTAAACATCTTCATTGTCTCAATGATCTGACCAACGGATGCGTTGCATAGATCATCGAATGAGATCGCTTCAATTTCGGACCGTTTTGTCATCACATCGTTAACGGTGATTTCATTAAAACAGCCACCATACTTCTGAATGTATTTGATTGGGCGTTCGCCCAGAATATCGTTGGCAGTCACCAGGCCTAATATGGTGTCATCATTTTTTGTAACAAAGAGTAGACGTACACCATAGGCGATCATCCTGTCATTGGCTTCAGGTAGTGATAATGTGGGCAGCTCTGTGATGGGGATGACGTTTGCAAAATCTGTCATCACTAATCTGGCGGGATCATTAAGGGTGACGCTCACCTCTTTTGCCATTGTCGGACGACGTAGTGTCGTGCCGGGTGTAAATCTTTTACAGGGCAGCGCGCGATAGGTGCGGTGCATGGTTTGATCCTCCATGGAAACCAGAATACAGTAGAAATATCATATGCGATATTATGCATGAGTGTGCAGGAATAAAAAACCCTTTAGTTCATGCAATATTCTGCGGCTTAGATCAAACTACGGCACAGATTGTGCTCTAGCACTTTTATTTTACCGCTTCGCCTGCGGCCTGCAGGTCTGCATGGTAGGAGGAGCGCACCATCGGGCCGCTGGCAACGTTATCGAACCCCATCTCGCGCGCCTCTAATGCCAGATCATCGAACTCATCTGGCTCAACATAGCGCGCAACCGGCAGGTGAAATTTACTAGGTTGCAGATACTGACCAAGGGTGAGCATATTGCAACCGTGTGCGCGCAGGTCATGCATCACCTGGTGGATCTCTTCGATGGTCTCGCCGAGGCCGAGCATCAGGCCCGATTTAGTGGGAACTGTGGGCTGCTGCTCCTTGAACTTCTGTAGCAGGTCGAGTGACCAGAGGTAATCGGCACCGGGACGCGCCTGTTTGTAAAGACGGGGTACGGTTTCAAGGTTGTGATTAAAGACATCAGGCGGTGCCTGCGCCATGATCTCCAGCGCGCGCGCCATACGGCCACGAAAGTCGGGTACCAGTATCTCAATACGGGTGGCCGGGGAGTGCGCTCTCACGGCTTCAATGCAGGCAACAAAGTGGGCAGAGCCGCCGTCACGTAGGTCATCCCGGTCTACCGACGTGATGACAACATAGGAGAGTGCCATCGCCTCGATGGTCCTCGCCAGGTTGAGGGGTTCATGCTCATCGAGCGGTTTCGGTTTACCGTGGGCAACGTCGCAAAAGGGGCAGCGTCGGGTGCAGATATCACCCATAATCATAAAGGTGGCGGTGCCGTG
>DRLG01000251.1 GCA_011053135.1 Chromatiales bacterium | reverse complement strand
TTTGGCGCGCCACTTGTAGAATGTGGCGTTGCTCATACCGTGTTCACGGCACAAAGCAGGGACAGGCGTCCCCGCTTCGGCCTGTTTCAAGATCGCCAGAATCTGGCTATCGCTATATCGTGATGTTTTCATGCAGAATCTCCTTAGACAAGGCGCATCCAAATCAGACACCATTAGAGGTTTGGTGAAATCTGAGGAGAATGACAAACGCCGCTGGGACACCATCGCACACTGTGTACGTGGAAACGTACTCTGGACGGTAGCCAAAATCACTTTTAAACAGGATAAACGGCAAGAACGTTTTATAACTTGCTACCTGTTACAAAAATCGGAAGGCTGTGATTGGGGATATAAGGACATGACAGAAGGTATGCATCCATACCACTATTCATGTCCGTTGAAATATCTCGATATGACACCTGTTGCTAATGAAGCATGGCGAACGGAAGTCAGGGCCTATCACCAACGTCGTAATAAAAAAGTGGAAGTCGGTCAGAAGATCGGCCTGATCAACGCAGCTATCCCCTGGATAGTGATTACCTCTAAGCGACCGCTACTGGGGACGCATGATGGCAAGCGCTATCGTATACCCCTTCGAATGCTTGGCGAGGTGATGGCTTAACAATTCAAATCAACAACTAACCCGACTGGGGAGCACATCTCCCCAACAGGGGCGATGTTTCTCCGGTCTATTTCAATTCATGACAGGAGAGACACCATGGCTTTAATGTTTCAACGCCTTGCGCGTAATTTTATCAAAAACGGTTACTACCCTACGGATGCCGACACCATGACACGCGTGTTGTCTGCGTTGGTGGCCCCAAAAACAGGGCAACTGCGCATCATCGACCCGTGTGCTGGTGAAGGCACGGCATTGGCCGAGTACAAACATCATCTAGGCACTGATCGCGTAGAAGCCTTCGGTGTTGAATATGATAATGAACGTGCCTGGCACGCTAAACAGATCCTGGATCGCTGTATCCACGGTGATATCCAGGACTGTGTGCTGGGTCAACGGCAATACGGTCTGCTCTGGCTCAATCCACCCTATGGCGATCTTGTCTCTGACAAGGGAAGCACTGGGGATCAATGTGGCGGTAAAGGTCGTAAACGGTTGGAGAAGTTGTTCTATAACTTGACCGTTTCGGCATTGCAGTTTGAGGGTGAATGGTACTCATCATTCCTCAATACACATTGGACAGAGAGCTGGTTGGCTGGATCACCACGCACTTCCACCGGATCGAGGTGTTCAAAGCACCTGAACAGCAGTTTAAACAGATTGTACTGTTCGGTGTCCGCCGCCGTACCAAGGAAGCGAGACGTGATCTGTCTGGGGCAAAAGATCGCCTTATGGCCATTGTGAACGGAGAACAGGAACCCGAAGTATTACCACAAACGTGGACATCGGAACCCTATGTTGTCCCTGCGTCTGTCGGTGGTGATGTCAAATTCAGCTACGTGAAAATGGGCAGTGCTCAGTTAGCGGACGAGATCGACCGTAATCCCTGTTTGTGGGATCAGTTTGATCTTAAGTTCCGCTCCATCGCACTGGAAACCACAAGGCGACCGTTAAGAAAGATGTCAAATTGGCACCTGGCTTTGGCGCTTGCAGCAGGTCAAGTCTCTGGCGTGGTTCGCTCGCAAAGCGGACAGCAGTTTTTAATCAAAGGCGGCACACATAAAGAGAAGGTGAGAACGGTTTCACAATTAGAGCGCTGTAATTCGAAATCTGGTGGGAAATGCAACTGTGCCTATGGAGTCGTATTCACCTTTCGCGGATACCAAGTCGGAAAGATGCATAATAGCGGCTGGAAAACTGCGTGGAAAAAAGCGGGTTTACCTACGGAGTCTGAATGGACGAAAGGGGTGCATAATCTCAAACATACATTCGGTCGCCGATTACGTGCCGCCGGTGTACCTCGTGAGACACGAACAGCGTTGCTAGGACATTGGGATGGAAATATAACCACCCATTATTCAGCAGCTGAAATCGGGGAACTCATTGAGGGAGCCAATGCACCATTAAGGACTAAGACAGGAAGCAATCCTGGGTTAACGCTTATAAAAATACGTGCGGCAACGAATGCTGTGACCGGCAAAAGTTCGGCAGTGAAATTAAGCGTAAAAAAAACGGTCACCGAGTAACCCGGTAACCGTTCGTTTTTACTACTTACAAATGGCGCGCCCGGAAGGATTCGAACCTCCGACCGCCTGGTTCGTAGCCAGGTACTCTATCCAGCTGAGCTACGGGCGCACTCTGAGGTTGCGCATTATATGTGGTTTAGCCCGAGTGTCAAGAAGCTATTAAATTTATTACAGAATTACAGATTATTTTTGATACTTAGGAGCTCTGATGAATTGTCATGACGAAGCGTGAAGCGACGAAGTGATCGTTTATCTCACCGCTTCATCTCGCACCAGGATTGTCGCTTGAAGGATGGGGCGTCCCGCGCCGTTACGCTTTGCTCGCAGTGACAGAAAAGGCCATTCATCATAGATATGACCAACGGTACTTTAACCTGTGAAAATAATATGTATGAGGCTCAGAAAAGAGGATGAGATTGAGAAATACCTGAAAACCAGCAGTGTAGTGGCCTAAAATTTGATGGCGGAGAGAGAGGGATTCGAACCCTCGATGGAACTATAAATCCCATACTCCCTTAGCAGGGGAGCGCCTTCAGCCGCTCGGCCATCTCTCCGTGTTATTTACCCAGACAAACAGAACTTTCGCTCGACTCGACTGCTTTTCACCCCCAGTTTCAGGGAGCGCATAGGATACCAAGTTTTTCTCTTCGTGCCAAAAAATAAATGAGCCAAATGAAACATTTGGCTCATTATTTCCTACTCATTCAAAAAGGATGGTGTGCTGATCTGCAGACACCCAAATCACTCTGGCGAGGTCCGCCTGAGTCAATAAAGAGCGTGCTAACGTAGACTATGCGGTGCCCTCGTCAGTTTTCTCTTTTTGAATACGCTCATAAATCTCTTCGCGATGAACGGTTACGTCCCTGGGGGCATTAACGCCGATTCTAACCTGATTGCCCCGCACTCCAAGCACAGTCACTGTCACTTCATCACCGATCATTAAGGTCTCACCTACTCGCCTTGTCAAAATCAGCATTGTTGTCTCCTTACCAAAGATCCTTTAGATTTTTCTTATAAAAACAATCCGCTCGTTGTAAATTTCTTATCGACCACCCTATGATTATCTATAGGAGTTTTCAGATTAGGGCTATCGTGACAACATGCAGTCAGAGACAAACACCTGAAATAAGATGATAAACAGTAATTTACGCCGATTGCTCTAAACCAAACGCCTCATGCAGGGCCCTGACACTCAATTCCAGGTACTTTTCATCTACCACCACTGAAATTTTTATCTCTGATGTCGATATCATGCGGATATTGACACCCTCGTTAGCCAGCGTTTCAAACATAGTGCTAGCAATACCTGCGTGTGAGCGCATGCCTACACCAACAATCGACACTTTAACAATCTTTGTATCGCCCGTCACTTCGCGCGCGCCAAGTTTCTCTGCCGTCTGCTGCATAATGGCAAAGCTTTTATCGAAATCGTTTCGATGCACGGTGAAGGTAAAATCGGTGGTGGCGTCTTCCGCAACATTCTGAATAATCATATCAAGCTCAATATTGCTATCTGCAATCGGGCCGAGAATCTTATGCGCGACGCCGGGCTGATCTGGCACACCTAGAATCGTTATTTTTGCCTCATCACGATTAAACGCGATCCCTGAAATTAACGCCTGCTCCATCTCCGCATCCTCAGCTGAAATCAATGTACCGCTCACCGTCTCCTCGAATGAGGAGAGCACCCGCAATGGTACGCCATACTTGCTGGCGAATTCTACCGAACGAATCTGTAGCACCTTTGCTCCCAGACTCGCCATCTCCAGCATCTCTTCATAGGTAATGTGATCAAGGCGACGCGCCTCTGGTACCACTCGTGGATCAGTCGTGTAGACGCCGTCAACATCGGTATAAATCTGACACTCATCGGCCTTCAGGGCGGCTGCCAGCGCAACCGCAGAGGTATCTGAACCGCCACGCCCCAGGGTGGTGATATTGCCCCCTTCATCCATCCCCTGAAAGCCGGCCACCACTACCACGCGCCCCAACGCCAGGTCCTGACGAATGCGTCTGTCATCAATATCGATGATGCGCGCCTTGTTATGCACACTGTCGGTACGAATATGCACCTGATGACCGGTGTATGAACGCGCAGCGCAGCCGCGCTGCTCCAGTGCCATGCTGAGCAGCGCAATGGTCACCTGTTCTCCTGTCGATAGTAATACATCCAGCTCTCGCGGCACTGGCTCGTCCTGAATAGCCCTGGCCATCTCGACCAGGCGATTGGTCTCGCCACTCATCGCAGAAACCACCACCACAACCTGGTGGCCCTCTTTCCGCCAGCTCATCACTCTGTTTGCGACGCTCTCGATACGCTCGACCGTCGCAACTGAGGTGCCGCCATATTTCTGTACAATCAGACTCATCTTTTTTCCGTTAACACTGCCGTACGGTTACGGCGCGCCGCGCTCCTCAATCCACTCTTTCACCGAGGCCAGTGCGGCATCAAGCGCTGCCGGTTCTGTTCCACCTGCCTGCGCCATATCAGGACGCCCACCACCTTTGCCACCCACCTGCTGTGCAACATGTTTGACCAGGTCACCCGCCTTCACCTGCTTAATCAAATCGGGCGTGACACCGGCAGTCAGTGAGACTTTTTCACCCGCAACCGCACCCAGCACGATAACGGCTGAAC
>DRLG01000250.1 GCA_011053135.1 Chromatiales bacterium | reverse complement strand
TACCCTTTGTCCTTTTATCTGAATTCTGGCTATGTAGCTCAGCTGGTTAGAGCGCAGCATTCATAATGCTGAAGTCGGTGGTTCAAGTCCACCCATAGCCACCATCTACTTTAGATTTAGTTATAACAATTTATTCGGGGTCCGGATATGAGCAGAGCGACCGCCGGCGCGCAGAGCGCCGCTACGCAATCAGGCAATGATTCTCTGGTGATCGACGGCGTTGAATACCACGCACGTCTGCTGACAGGTAGCGGTAAATACAGAGACCTCGAAGAGACCCGGCTTGCAACAGAGGCGAGTGGGGCTCAGATTGTTACCGTCGCGGTACGGCGTACCAACATTGGGCAGCATCAGGATGAGCCGAATCTGCTGGATGTGATCTCGCCAGAGAACTACACCCTACTGCCCAACACCGCCATGTGTTACACCGCGGATGATGCGATTAGAACCTGTCGCCTGGCGCGTGAACTGCTCGATGGCCATAATTTAGTAAAGCTCGAAGTGCTGGGCGATGAAAAAACACTCTATCCTGATCTGCAACAGACCTACATTGCGCTTGAGACATTGGTAAAAGAGGGGTTCAAGGTGATGGTCTATACCAACGACGACCCGATTGCGGCCCGGCAGCTTGAAGAGATGGGCGCGGTTGCCGTAATGCCGCTGGCGGCTCCGATCGGTTCAGGGCTGGGTATTCGCAACCCTTATAACATCCGTACCATCGTTGAAAATGCCAATGTGCCAATTCTGGTCGATGCCGGTGTCGGTACGGCCTCTGATGCCGCGATCGCGATGGAGCTGGGCTGCGATGGTGTGTTGATGAACACCGCAATCGCCGCTGCTGATAATCCGGTACTGATGGCAACAGCAATGAAGAAGGCGGTTGAAGCGGGGCGTGAGGCCTACCTTGCCGGACGCATTCCCCGTAAACGTTTTGCCAGCGCCTCATCGCCGCTCGATGGAACATTCTTTTAAGGCGCGGCGACACCTTTTCCCGGCACCATTAGTTATCTACCTCGACAGCAGTTGTGAACAGTAAAATGACCAGGGCGGAGAACACTACCCTGCGCAAGGTGCGTAGCTTTATGCGGCGTGAAGGTCGCCTGACGGAGGGGCAGCGGCGTGGGCTAGAAGCGCAGTGGCCGAACTGTGGTATTGAAGCGAGTAGCGAGATGCTCGATCTAGACGCTGAGTTTGGGCGCAGCGCGGCGCGTATCCTTGAAATCGGTTTTGGTATGGGTGAGTCACTGGTCACGATGGCGGTCGCGCATCCTGAAAATGATTACCTCGGTATTGAAGTTTACCGCCCTGGTGTCGGCAGTCTGTTGCGTCAGGTTGGTGAACATCAATTGAGTAATGTGCGGGTGATCAACGAAGATGCGGTGGTTGTCCTCGAGCAGATGATCCCAGACAACAGCCTCGACCGTCTGCAACTTTTCTTTCCTGACCCCTGGCATAAAAAACGCCACCATAAGCGACGCATTATACAGCCCGGTTTTGTGGCACTGATCGGTAAAAAGCTAAAAGGTGGCGGAGTGATTCATATGGCGACAGACTGGCAGCCTTACGCAGAGCATATGATGGCGGTGATGAGCAGTGCGCCGGGTTATAAGAACGCTATCGCGCATGGCGAATATGCACCGCGCCCTGAGTTTCGCCCACTCACTAAATTTGAGAAGCGTGGCCACCGACTTGGCCATGGAGTGTGGGATCTGCTATTTGAACGAACTGCTTAGGCGCAGTTATCAGCCCCCTGGTCAGCGAGTGGCAGGGTCAACGTGATCCAGAATGTGGAGCCACCATCTGGATTACTCTGCATGCCAATCTCTCCTCCCATCAGATCGATTAACTGCTTGCTGATCGCAAGACCAAGGCCGGTGCCGCCATAGCGGCGGGTGCTTGAGCTGTCGATCTGCGAAAACACCTGAAATAACATCGCCTGATCTTCATCGCTAATACCGATACCGCTATCAATAATTAAGATGTGCAGCGCTATCTCATTAGCGTTAACCTGTCGGCAGGTCGCTTCCAGTGAGACGCTGCCTTTCTCAGTGAATTTGATGGCGTTACCGATGAGATTTAACAGCACCTGACGCACTCGCCCAGCATCACCAACCACCGCCCTGGAGCAGTCGCTTTCCAGCTTCGCGGAGAATTTGAGCCCTTTTTCAGCGGCCTGTGGCGCTAGTAAAGTTTGAATGGCATCAATCAGTGCTTCAATATTAAAAGGCTCAGATTTAATTGTAAGACGCCCCCCCTCTATTTTTGTGAGGTCAAGAATCTCATCGATGATGGTCAGAAGTGCGTGGCTGGAGTCATTAATGACACCAAGCTGTTCAAGCTGCTCTTCATTCAGCCCGCTATCGCGCATGAGCTGTACCATACCGATGACACCATTGAGTGGCGTGCGCAGCTCATGGCTCATCATGGCTAAAAATTCGCTCTTGGCCTTCAGAGCCGCTTCCGCCTGTTCACGCGATTCAATCAGCGTTAGCTCAATTTTTTTACGTTCGGTGATATCCCTTATCACACCAACAAACTGCTGTTTGCCATGTTCATTGATTTCACTGATGCCAAGGTCAATAGGAAATGTAGAGCCATCTTTACGTCGCCCTTTTAGCTCTCGCCCAACGCCAATGATTTTTGCTTTGCCCGTTTCTACGTAGCGACTTAGGTGGTGGTCATGCACAGCACTTTCATCTGGTGGCATTAGCAGGTTTACTTTATGGCCGATGAGTTCCTCCTCATAGAAGCCAAAAATTTTCAGGAGCTTGGAATTACAGGAGATAATAGTGCCTTCGGTATCGATTAAAACAATGCCGTCGATAACATTTTCAATCACTGACTTATAGCGGGCTTCACTCTCCCGGGCAGTCTGCAACGCCTCTTCCTGCTCCCTCTTTGAGAGCATTAATGCAGAATGCATATTCTTAAATGCATCTGTAAGTGATCCTATCTCATCAGCACTTTTACGAACAGGTAGTTCGCAGTCAAAGTTGCCTTTTTCAAGGCTTGTGATGGCATGCTGTAGTCTGGTTAATGGCTTTCTGAAAATAGTATCCTGCAGCAGGTAGATGGATGACATCATCAACAGAAAAAAGAGCGCGATACTGTGGTTAAGACTATCGATATGTTTATCAATAGCGCCCATCTCGGCCTCTATGTTGATAGTTAGCTGCAATCTTGCCAGCTGGGTGCTATTCCAGCGCACCGGCTGCTCAAAAAATATATGCATCCCCTCCTCAGCCGCACTCTTTTCCTCTTTATTTTTTTTGTAAAGTTGCCGGTTTTCACTGTCTATTAATGTTAGTGAAATCCAGTCATAGCTGTGTAACTGCATTTGATGGTCTAGCGTTGCCTGAATCTCAGCGAGATCGCCGGCCAGTAGTGAGCGAGCGAGGCCCGCCTCAAGAGAAGCGAGCACATGTTTTTCGCCATTGATAACAAGCGAGCGCTCTTTCTCAATCAGGATAGGCTCCCAGTAGCCGAACAGGAATATTGCAAAGGCACCCAGTGAAGCGATGATCGGTAATAATAGTTTGAAGCGTAATTTCATAGTGAAGTAAACGGACTTAGCGTTCCCTGCATTGTAACGGCAGTGCAGGCTTTCTATTGATAGTGGTGTTGCTATAAATCATGACTTTCCTTAGTGGCTACGCCGAATAAATGGTTTACATATATGGCTGATCCCCAGCAGGCAATGGGGTATTTATGATGCTTCTTAATTATCGGCAGTTAACGGCACTCTGTTAGCAATTGCTTCTATTGTCAAATAGTACTTGCGCCCATTTTTCAGGTATTAAAACAACTGGAATATCTGGTTGTAAATATGTTCAATCACGCTTAAATAAAGGTTTTTTTGAGGATGTTGTTGTTTTGTTCGGGAATACAGTTGATAGCCCGCTGTTAAGGAGAAATGGCTAATAGTATCGATCTGTTTTTTTTGATCAAACGGCTCAAATCTCATCCCTTTTCTTAGCTTAATTCAACGAAATGGTCGTCAGATAAGCGTGCTTAATAGCGTATCGCACTCACAATAAAATACTGTTCACCGCCGGGTGTTTTGACCCGCACCTCATCATCGATCTCTTTTTTTAACAGCGTCCTGGCCATTGGTGAATCGATGCTGATAAAACCGCGTTGCGGGTCGCTCTCATCGGCACCGACGATACGGTAGATCACTTCAGAGCCATCACCGTTTTCAAGCGTGACCCACGCGCCAAAAAAGATGCGATCCCTTGTCGCAGGTTTGTCATGCACGACCTTGAAGTCAGGCAGCCGTTTTTGTAGATAGCG
>DRLG01000249.1 GCA_011053135.1 Chromatiales bacterium | reverse complement strand
TTCTGCACAAAGCGTGTTACTCGTATAAAGCGCTAAATCTTCAATCACTTATCAGGTGCTCGAATCGCCTTTGCGGCAAACTGTGAGCTGCGTCGCTTATAACCGTTGAATGCGGTCAAGAATTTATCATCGCGCTATTGTGATTATCACGGCAAAGCCGATACCAGTAATAAGAGTAATTACCCAGATGTGTGACCCTCTTTCCCTGGTGAATGCAGTTTGACTGCCGGGGTTCTGGTCTGTGTTGAGTTTAAAGGATGTGCTGTTATGAATGGTGAAAAAACGGTTGAACCGCTGCTGAATATCAAGGCTCGCATTGCGAAGCTTGAGCGGCTTCCCGCCATGCCTGCGATGGCGCAGCAGGTGATTCAGTTGAGTTCAAACCCCGAGGCATCAGTGAGTGATCTGGTGAAAATCGTAGAGATGGACCCCAGTCTGGCGGCGCAGATCATGCGCTATGCCAGCTCACCTTTTTTCAGTTATCGCGGCAAAGTTGACTCAGTGCAGACGGCCGTATCGCGTGTACTCGGTTTTAGCATGGTGATGAATCTGGCGCTAGGTGTGACGACAGCTCGCCCATTCAAGCTGCCAAAGAACGTGCCACTCAATATGGATGCCTTCTGGCGTCACGCCATTTATAGCGCGGCATTGACCCAGGCGTTGAGCGGTGAGCTGGTCGATGAGATTCGCCCGCCGGCGGGACTCGCCTATCTTGCCGGCCTGCTGCACAATTTTGGCCATGTGCTAGTCGGGCACCTATTTCGTAAAGAGTTTCTAATACTTAATAAATTTATCATTGCAGAGCCTGAAAAGAATCTGGTGGATATCGAAAAGCAGGTCTTTGGCTATGAACATGGGCAGATTGGTGCATGGTTGATGGATGTGTGGAATCTACCCGAAGAGCTGATTATCGCAACAAGAGAGCACAACAACCTGGACTATCAGGGTGAACATGCGGTTTACCCTCATCTGGTCGCCTTATCCGATCGTCTGCTTAAAGAGTATAATATCGGGGATGCACCAAACAGTAGTATTCCCCAGTCGCTGTTGCAGTCGCTAGAGCTGGGTGATTATCAGGCGCGTATGGTGGTTAATCGTGTGATGGAAGGGGGTGAAGGGCTGGACACTATGGCACGCCAGCTGGCCTCATAGTTTTCAGTCTCTGTCGGGCCTCGTCAAGCGAAGGGGCGATTATCTCAGGCTCGTACTTTGCCCATCCTCTTCAGCCTCTTCAATGCTTAGCCCCCCGGGTTTATTGGGGAGATCGTCTCTACTGCCAAGATCTTTCTCTTCCAGGCTGATGCGCAGACGCAGATTATTTTGCGAGTCGGCATTACGCAGCGCCTCTTCAAGTGAGATCCGCCCCTCTTTGTAGAGTTTGTAGAGCGCGGAGTCAAAGGTCTGCATGCCGATATTCTCAGACTTTTTCATAATCTCCTTGATCGCATGAATTTTACCCTTAAGAATAAGGTCGTTGACCAGCGGCGTACCCAGTAGAACCTCGATGGCGGCGGCGCGCTTACCATCCAGTGTCGGGATCAGTCGTTGTGAAACAAAACCGCGCACATTGAGTGAAAGATCCATCAGTAACTGATTGCGCCGCTCTTCGGGGAAAAAGTTGATGATTCGGTCGAACGCCTGGTTGGCATTGTTGGCGTGGAGGGTAGAGATCGCAAGATGGCCTGTTTCGGCAAAGGCGATGGCGTGCTCCATCGTCTCTCGATCTCGAATCTCACCAATAAGAATCACATCCGGTGCCTGGCGCAAGGTGTTCTTCAGCGCCTCTTCATAGGTCAGGGTATCAACACCGACTTCACGCTGATTGATGATCGATTTTTTATGGCTATGCAGATATTCAATAGGGTCTTCGATGGTAATAATATGGCCGGCACTGTTGGTGTTGCGATAATCGATAAGCGCTGCCAGAGAGGTTGACTTACCAGACCCTGTCGCCCCCACAAAGAGAATCAATCCGCGTTTCTGCATGATCAGTTTACTGAGGACAGGGGGAAGTCCCAGATCTTCTGTCCGCGGGATCTCTGTTTTAATGTTACGGATAACGATGCTAATCTGATTGCGTTGCTGAAAGAGATTGATACGAAAACGGCCGACACCCGATTCAGAGATTGCCAGATTCATCTCAAGCGTTTTCTCAAACTCTACCTGCTGTTCCGGGTTCATGATCTGATAAGCGAGCTCTTTGGCGCGCAGCGGATTGACCTTCGTCTTTTCAAGCGGGGTTAGAACACCCTGTATTTTGGCGCTAACGGGCGCGCCGACGGCGATATAGATGTCTGAGGCATCTTTTGCGACCATCAGTTTTAGGTAGTCATTAAGTTCCATTCATTTTTCCTGAAAATAGCTCTCTGTAATCTCATCAAACGCAAAAATCTATCGACCAGACACAGGGTTAACTTGAGGTGGAAAGTGTTTTGCTGATGTCTGTTGTTTGTCTGGCCAGGCTTGTTTGAGCGGGCATCATGTCGTGTATGATAGTGCCGTGAGTGGTCTGCTGGCGGCACCTTTAATCCTTTGTGAATACGGCTAAATTATGGTTACTTCTAAAGCAACTGATCTACGTTCTCACCTTGACGAACTTTTCCCTGAAGACTTTCCTGTCGATCTGCAGCACCAGGTGAGCGCTCGCTGGGCAAGCTATCTCGAACGCGTTGAAGAGGAGGGGTTGGTACCCCCCCTGAATAAGGATTTCCTAAAAGTGCTCTGCCGGGTCTGGGCCTATAGTGAGTTTGTCGCCACTAGTAGTATTAGCCATCCTGGGCTATTTGATGAACTTCGTCGTAGTGGTGACCTACTGGTCGATTATCGTGCCGATGAATATTCACGAAAGCTGGCGCTCTCGCTGGCTGAGGTAAAAACCGATGCCGAGCTGGGGCGCATGCTGCGTCTTTTCCGTCGCTATGAGATGGTTCGTATTGCGTGGCGCGACCTGGCCGGGTGGGCGTCGCTCGATGAGACACTGCGCGATCTGTCGGCGCTGGCGGATAGCTGTCTCGACGGCGCACTCACAACTTTGCACGGGTGGCAATCAAAAACGTTGGGGGTGCCGGTTGGTGCGTTGACGCAGCAGCCGCAGTCACTGGTGGTGCTGGGGATGGGAAAACTGGGTGCCGGCGAGCTTAACTTTTCATCCGATGTTGATCTGATTTTTGTCTTTCCCGAGGCGGGCGAGACCCGCATGAAAGGGCGAAAACGAGGCGGCATCAGTAATGAGGAGTACTTTACCCGGCTGGGTCGCCGCCTGATCGGGGTGATCGATGAGAGTACCGAAGAGGGCTTTGTCTTTCGGGTCGATATGCGCCTGCGCCCGTATGGAGAGAGCGGTCCACTGGTGATGAGTTTTGACGCATTCGAAGAGTACTACCAGTCGCAGGGGCGTGAATGGGAGCGCTACGCGATGATCAAGGCGCGCCCGGTGGCGGGGGATATTGAGCAGGGGGCGCGTGTGATGGCGATGCTGCGCCCGTTTATCTATCGCCGCTATCTCGATTTTGGGGCTTTTGCTGAGCTGCGTGAAATGAAGTTGATGATACGTCGCGAGCTGGTACGCAAGGGGGTGAGCGATAATGTGAAGCTGGGGCCGGGTGGCATTCGTGAGGTAGAGTTTATCGGGCAGGCATTTCAGCTCATTCGCGGTGGGCGCGAGCCGGCACTGCAGCAGCGTCCGATCCTGGTCATCCTGCGTCAGCTAGCCCTTAACGGCTACCTGCCTGAATATGTGGTGGATGGCCTGATCGACGCCTACTGCTTTCTGCGCGATGTCGAAAATCGGTTGCAGGAGTTTGAGGATAGACAGACCCACCTGCTACCGGCCGACGAC
>DRLG01000248.1 GCA_011053135.1 Chromatiales bacterium | reverse complement strand
GCGGGATCGGTGTAGCGGTCATGATCAACTGGTGCGGGAAACAGTGCTGCTGCCGCCCCTTTTCACGCAGCGCCAGCCGCTGGTGGACACCAAAACGGTGCTGCTCATCGACCACTACAAAACCGAGTCGATCAAACACCACTTCTTCCTGAAACAGCGCATGTGTCCCGACCACCAGCTGCGCCTCGCCGCTGCGAATCTGTGCCAGCGCCACACTGCGCACCTTTCCCTTCGACCTGCCCGAGAGCCACGCCATCTCGATACTGAGCGGCAGCAGCCACTGTGCAAAGTTCTGCCGATGCTGTTCGGCCAGCAACTCGGTTGGCGCCATCACCACCGCCTGATACCCCGCCTCCACCGCCTGCAACACCGCCAGCGCCGCCACCACTGTTTTGCCGCAGCCGACATCCCCCTGTACCAGACGCTGCATCGGGGAAGCCTGCTGCATATCGTGGATCACCTCATCGATCACCCGCTGCTGTGCGCCGGTCAATTGAAACGGCAGCTGTGCTAGCAGCTGCTGACGCAACACCCCCTTCACCGCCAGTGAGGGGGCGCGCTGCGTACGATTTTTCTGCCGCAACTGCTGCATGCTCAGCTGCTGTGCCAGCAGCTCTTCAAAGGCGAGCCGCTGCTGCGCGGGGTGGGAACCTTCCGCAAGATCACGCTGCGACGCCTCCACCGGCGGACGGTGGACGTAGTGGATCGCCTGCGCCAGTGGCGGCATCCCCAGCTGTGTCAGCACCTCATCTGGCAGTAGCTCCTGCAGGTGCTCTTCTCCGCGCGTGGTTGATGCGGTGCTCGCCAGCAGGCGCGACAGCGCCTGATCTGTCAACGCCCGCATACTCGCCTGCCGCACCCCTTCGGTGGTGGGGTAGATCGGTGTCAGTCGGGCATCGGCCGGCAGCGGCTCGTTGGGTTCAATCTCATGGTATTCGGGGTGAGCCAGCTCCAGTGTGGCCTGACCGTGGCGTACTTCGCCGTAGCAGCGCAGCCAGATACCCGGCTTCAACGCCGCCTGCTGGCGCGCGCTGAAATGGAAAAAACGTAACGTAAGGGAGCCGGTGCCGTCACTGATACGGGCCAGCAACATGCGACGACGGCCAAAGCGCACATCCGACGCCTGCACCTCGCCCTGCACCAGCGCCTCTTCACCCGCCACCAGCGCACCGATCGGCACGATCCGGGTGCGGTCCTGATAGCGTAGTGGCAGGTGAAAGAAGAGATCCCACACCTGCTGAATACCGAGTCTCGCCAGCTTTTCGGCCGTTTGCGGCCCCACCCCTTTTAGATAGCGAATCGGCGCAGAGAGTGTGCTGGCGGTAGCATCCGTTTGCGACCCCTTTTTCACGGGAGGTAGCTCATTGGTTATCGCACCAGCGAGTAACTATAGGCGCTACGGCAGAGCGGTCAACTGCGCGCACCGAGATGCATCACCGCATCCATTTCGACCGCGGCACCACGCGGTAACGCGGCCACCTGCACCGCTGCACGCGCTGGAAACGGCGCTTCGAAGTAGCGCGCCATCACCTCATTTACGGTCGCAAAACAGCCGAGGTCGATGAGAAAGATGTTGAGTTTAACGATATCAACCATATCGCCACCGGCCGCCTGCGCCACCGCACGCAGATTCTCAAAGACCTGTACGATCTGCGCTTCGGTATCGCCATCAACCATCTCCATCGTCTCCGCCACCAGTGGAATCTGCCCCGAAAGATAGACCGCATCCCCCACTTTGACCGCCTGTGAATAGGTACCGATAGCGCTCGGCGCCCGCTCGGTAGTGATAATTTCGCGCGTCATCTTCCTCTCCCCTCTAACCGTTAGCCTTTAACACGTACTATTTTTGACACCATATCAAGACTCTTCACATGGCGCATCACCCGCGCCAGGTGTACACGCCCCTGCACCGAGATTGAAAAGGTCATCGCGCTATATTTGCCGTCACGACCATCGATCGTGACATTATTAATGTTACTGTCCATCTCAGAAATCGCTGAGGCGATGATCGCCAGCACCCCGCGACGATTGATCGCGTCGACCCTGATATCTACCGGAAAGTCGTTTTCAATATTCGATTCCCAGCGCACATCCACCCACTTCTCCGGGCTGTTGCGAAAGTCCGCCACATTTTTGCACGATTCGGTATGCACAACGATTCCGCGGCCAGCAGAGACAAAACCCTGAATCGAGTCGCCCGGAATCGGATGGCAACAGCGCGCAAAGTTCACCACCATCCCTTCGGTACCGGAGATTGCGAGCGGCCGCATTTTGTTCCCTCCCAGCCAGGCGGGCATGTAGCGGCTAAAGGCGTGCCTTAATGTTTGCGAACGCGACTGAGCATCCCCTTTGAAGACAGGCGCTTCAGCGATACGCCGCGCCACCAGTGGCGCCGGGCGGTTACCCAGACCGATATCTTCAAAAATATCCTCTAGTTTTTCACCACGAAACTCATCGACAATCATCTGCAGGTAACCTGGCGACAACTCGTTGAGTGACAGCGAATACCCTTTCAGCGCCTGCTCCAGCATGCGCCGCCCCAGCTCGATCGACTCATCACGCCGCAGATTTTTCAGGTAATGGCGAATGTTAGTGCGCGCCTTGCCGGTCACCACAAAATTGAGCCAGGTTGGGTTCGGCTGTGCAGCCGGAGCGGTGATGATGCGCACCGTCTGGCCATTCATTAACGGCGTACTGAGCGGCGCGAGGCGGCGCTCAATCTTCACCGCAACGCAGCGATTGCCGATGTCGGTATGAACCGCATAGGCAAAATCCACTGCGGTGGCACCACGCGGCAGCTCCATGATGGTCCCTTTCGGGGTAAAGACATAAACCTCTTCGGGAAAGAGGTCGATCTTGACGTTTTCCAGGAATTCAAGTGAATCACCCGCGCTCTTCTGCATCTCCAGCAGGCTGCGCATCCACTCACGCACCCGGCGATGAGAGCGCCCTTCCGCAAAACTGTCCTGCTCATCGTGCTGTTTATAGAGCCAGTGCGCGGCCACTCCCGCTTCGGCAAGGCGGTCCATCTCACGGGTGCGAATCTGAACCTCAATCGGCACCCCGTATGGGCCAAATAGAATGGTGTGGAGTGACTGGTAACCGTTCGCCTTGGGGATCGCAATATAATCCTTAAACTTGCCGGGCAGCGGTTTATAGAGGTTATGTACCGCGCCCAGCACGCGATAACAGCAATCGACCGAGTCAACCGTGATGCGAAAGGCATAGACATCAAACACCTCTGAAAAAGAGAGCTGCTTGTTCTGCATCTTCGTATAAATGCTATAGAGCAGCTTCTCACGCCCTTCAACATGACCTTCCAGCGCCTCCTCTTTCAGCCGCTCTTCAATCGCATCCTGTACTTTGGTGACGATCTCTTTACGATTGCCGCGCGCCTTGCGCACCGACTCTGCGATCACCCGGTGGCGCATCGGGTAGTATTCAGAAAAACCGAGTTCCTGAAGCTCCGTCCGCATCCCGTTCATCCCGAGGCGATTGGCGATCGGCGCGTAAATTTCGAGTGTTTCACGTGCAATACGGCGGCGTTTGTCGCTGCGCATCGAACCGAGGGTGCGCATGTTGTGCAGCCGGTCGGCCAGTTTGATGATGATGACGCGGATATCCTGCACCATCGCCAGCAACATTTTGCGAAAATTTTCCGCCTGAGCCTCGACCTTGCTCTCAAATTCGATCTGGGTCAGCTTGCTGACACCGTCGACCAGCTGCGCCACATCGTCACCAAACAGTTCGGCGACCTGCTCTTTTTCGGTCGGGGTATCTTCAATGACATCGTGCAGAATTGCCGCGATGATGCTGTCTACATCCATCCGCATCTCTGCGAGGATGGTGGCCACCGCTAGCGGGTGGCTGATATAGGGGTCGCCAGACTTACGCATCTGCCCCTGATGGGCCTGGGCACCAAACAGATAGGCGTGGTAGATACTGGTTAACTGCGCCTCATCGAGATAACTGCCCAGTGCAGCGCACAGCACCTCATATGCGCCGTCCGCGCGCGCCTCATCAGGAATTGTTATCTCGGGAAATTCGGCCGGAGCAGAGTTGCTCAAGGTTTAGCTCGTAGCTGGAGACCAGTCACCCTGTGGTTCTAATGATGAGGCGGCGTCCTGATCACCCAGCAGCGCCTCTTCATCGACGATGCTCGCAGGCTTTTCTACCAGAATAGAGGCGTCGATATTCCCTTCTGCGATCTCACGCAGTGCCACGACGGTCGGTTTGTCATTTTCCCACTCCAGCGTCGCTTCGCCACCGTTCGCCAGTTGACGCGCACGCTTGCTGGCAACCAGTACCAGTTCAAAACGGTTATCTACATTTTCCAGACAATCTTCTACTGTCACGCGCGCCATCGTTCTACTCCTAAACTAAAACTCTGAATTTTCTATCGGGGAAAACAATCGCGAAGTATAGCGCCATTTTGCCCGTTCGCATATCCCCAGCCACTATTGCTCCATTCGAGCGAGCCCCTGCTACTCCAGTAAACGAGCAAGCTGCCCCGCCAGTACCTGGCTCTGCACCGCCACTTCCAGTCGTCGACTCCGAAAAATCGCCTTCAGATCTGCCAGGGCAGTCTCAAAATCGTCATTCACGACCAGGTAGTCGAACTCACTGTAGTGTGACATCTCCTCCACTGCCTCGGCGGTTCGACGTGCAATCACCGCCTCGCTATCCTGCCCGCGCCCTCGCAGGCGGCGCTCCAGCTCCTCGCGTGATGGCGGTACGATAAAAACCGAGCGACATTCCGGCATCAATCTGCGCACCTGCTGCGCCCCCTGCCAGTCGATCTCCAGAATCACATCGACCTCTTCACTCAGTTGCGACTCGACAGCCGCCTGCGCGGTGCCGTAATAACAGCCGAAAACCTCGGCATATTCAAGAAAGGCGCCTACCTGCACCATCTGATGAAAACGCGCCTCATCGACAAAATGGTAGTTGATCCCATCCTCCTCACCCGGCCGCGGCGGACGCGTGGTGTATGAGATCGACAGCTTGATGCCGCTATCGGCCTGTAACAGCGCGCTAACCAGGCTGGTTTTCCCCCCACCGGATGGCGCTGCTACGATATAAAGCATTCCTGACACAATCACTCCTTAAACTAAATGCTCACGCAACCTGGCGTGGCCTATTCGATATTCTGCACCTGCTCACGCATCTGCTCGATCAGCACCTTCATCTCCACCGCCACTGAGCTGCTTTCGGTTGCGATCGACTTGGAGCCCAGCGTGTTCGCTTCACGGTTCAGCTCCTGCATCAGAAAATCGAGGCGCCGCCCCACCGGCTCGTTTTGCTCCAGCACCCGTCGCACCTCTTCCAGGTGAACCTCGATGCGGTCCAGCTCTTCGGCTACATCACTCTTCTGCGTGATGATTGCAATCTCCTGCGCGAGGCG
>DRLG01000247.1 GCA_011053135.1 Chromatiales bacterium | reverse complement strand
GGATTGGCCTATGAAAATACGCAGATTTTCACATCAACACTGACGCCACAATCTATCCGTGATTTTCTTGATGCCAATACGGACCAGTTCAACATCTACAAGTTAACGTTGGGGTGGACTCATGACACTCGCGATCGAACAATCTTTGCAAATAATGGCCTTTTAGTGAGTATGAATGGCACACTGGCGCTGCCAGGGAGCGGGCTGGAGTATTATAAAGTCGATTTTCGTGCCATGAAATTTCAGCCAGTCACTCAAAAACTGACCCTTTTGATGAAAGGGGCGCTGGGGTATGGCGACAGTTACTCACGCACAACACGTTTACCCTTTTTTGAGCACTATTATGCTGGCGGTAGCAGTTCGGTTCGAGGTTTCAGGGGGAATTCCCTGGGGCCGCAAGAGGGAAACCTCTCGCTTGGTGGCGCGCTGAAAGTGGTGGGTAATCTTGAGCTGATTGTTCCGATGCCGTTTGTGGCTGAGGATAATCGCTCGTTACGCTTGAGTGGTTTCTATGATATTGGTAATGTATTCACTGATGGCAACGGATATGATTCAGCGGAGTTGAGGTCGTCAACCGGCATTGCTTTAATCTGGATGTCGCCCATTGCACCGTTAACATTTAGTTACGCTTTTCCTCTGAATGATAAAGAGGGTGATAAACTTGAACGCTTCCAGTTTACACTGGGTTCGTTTTTCTTCTAGGCTTTTGAAAATCGGGGTTGAGACTTGAATAAAATAATTAAAATGGTTTCAGTCGGGGTTGCATCTCTGTTGATGGTGTTACCAGTGGCTGCCGCGGACCTTAAGCTGGGTTATGTCGATGCCGTGAGGCTTTTTCAGGATGCGCCGCAGGCTGCACAGGCAGAGGTGATGTTACGCGAGGAGTTTTCGGAGCGAGAAAAGGGGTTGCTGGCGCAGCAGAAAAAAGCCAAGGCGCTGGAAGATCGTCTCAGACGCGACGGCATGGTGATGAGTGAGAGCGAGCGCAAAAAGATCGAGAATGAACTGTTAGACATTTCACGTGATATGCGTCGTGGTCAGGAAGAGTTTCGTGAAGATCTCAACCGCCGTCGTAACGAAGAGATTGCCAAGGTGCAGGAATTTATTAAGGAAGTGATCGACAAGGTTGGTAGAGAGGGGAAGTTTGACCTGATCTTTTTTGAGGGTATCGCTTACGCAAACGCTGAACTGGAGATCACTTCACAGGTGCTCGCCAGGCTGAAAACGCTGGCAGAGAAATAGACAGGGCCGGACCCGTTGGGAATCACACTGGCGCAACTGGCATCCCGGCTGGGGTGTGAATTCGATGGCGACGCCACCTGTCAGATATCAGGTATCGCAACACTGCAGGATGCGACCGAGGGCGAGCTGAGTTTCCTGGCGAGCTCAAAATACCGCGCTGATCTGGCTACCACCGCGGCATCAGTGGTGATCGTTGCAGCGCAGGATCGGGACGCATGCCCTGTGAATACGTTGATCGCTAAAGATCCCTACCTGACCTATGCGCGCGCCGCGCAGCTACTTTACCCCGATGATTGTCGCGCGGGTGGTATTCACCCCACGGCGCTGGTGGACGAGCGTGCTCAGGTGGATCCTTCGGCGTGGATCGATGCCCACTGTGTGATTGGCCCGGATGTTACGGTAGCTGCCAACGTACAGATTGCGGCAGGCTGTGTGCTCGATCGTGATGTGACAGTTGGGCAAAATAGCCGCCTGATGGCCAATGTGACCATTCATGGCCGCGCCTCACTTGGCGAGCGTTGTATTATCCAGCCGGGAGCGGTGATCGGTAGCGACGGTTTTGGTTACGCCAATGATCAGGGGCGATGGGTCAGGATTCCTCAGGTGGGAGATGTGGTGCTGGGGGATGATGTTGAGGTGGGTGCCAACACGACCATAGATCGCGGCGCATTGAGTGCGACGGTGATCGAAAACGGGGTAAAGCTGGATAACCAGATCCAGATCGCTCACAATGTGCACATTGGAGAGCACACCGCGATAGCAGGGTGTAGTGGCGTTGCGGGTAGCACGCGTATCGGTAGCCACTGTGCGATTGGGGGGCATGTCGGTATCGTTGGCCACTTAACGATAGCTGATGGTGTGCAGATCAGTGCCAAGACGTTTGTTAGTCAGTCGATTCATGAGGCGGGTTTTTATTCGTCAGGGGCGCCGCTTGAGCCTAATGCTCACTGGCGCAGGAATTTTGTACGAATGAAGCAGCTAGATGAGATGGCGCAGCGTATCAAAGCGCTTGAGAAAATGGTTCACGAATTATCTAATGATGGCTGATGGAAAAAAAAGGTAGAGTAGAAGAGATGACGCAGGAGAGAACAGGGCAGGTTGAGGTTGGTTCGATGGATATTCATCAGGTTATGCAGCACCTGCCACATCGCTACCCATTTTTACTGGTCGATAGAGTGACTGAATGTCTGCCTGGTGAGACCCTCACGGCGCTTAAGAATGTCACCATTAACGAACCCTTTTTTCCTGGTCACTTTCCTGTTAAACCAGTGATGCCAGGGGTTCTGTTGCTTGAGGCGCTGGCCCAGGCAACGGCTATTCTTACCGCGAAGAGTATGAGTGACCAGCCGACTGGTGATACGCTCTATTATCTGGTGGGGATCGATAATGCCCGCTTTAAAAAACCGGTAGCACCGGGTGATCAGTTAATATTAAAAACTGAACTGCTGCGTAATAAACGCAGTATCTGGAAATTTGATGCCAAAGCGTTTGTTGAGGGAAATGTCGTGGCGAGTGCAGAGATCACCTGCTCTGTACAGCCCGTATCATAAAGCCGTATGTTGTAAATAATATGATTCATAGTTCTGCCATTATAGACCCTACCGCACGCATTGCAGATGATGTGACGGTTGGCCCTTTTTCGCTCATCGGGCCTGATGTTGAGATTGGTAGCGGCACTGTTATCGGTTCTCATGTTGTTGTGAAAGGGCCGACGACGATTGGAAGGGACAACCAGATTTTCCAGTTTGCCTCCATCGGCGAAGATCCTCAGGATAAAAAATACCAGGGCGAAGCAACTCGCCTTGAGATTGGTGACAACAATGTGATTCGAGAAGGCTGTACCCTCAACCGTGGAACAGCACAGGATCTTGGTGTTACTGCTATCGGAAACGATAACCTGATTATGGCCTACGTGCATGTTGCACATGATTGCACCATAAAAAATAATACGATCCTGGCCAATAATGTCGCGCTGGCGGGCCATGTGACCGTGGACGATTACGCTATTCTGGGGGGGTATACACTGGTGCATCAGTTTTGTGTGATTGGCTCGCACGCCTTCACCGCGATGGGTAGCGTGCTACCCAAAGATGTTCCCCCCTTTGTACTGGTTTCCGGTCATATGGCAAAACCGTTTGGCCTTAATGTCGAAGGGTTAAAGCGACGTGGTTTTAGCACTGAGACTATTCGTGATTTGCGCCGTGCCTATAAGCTCATCTATAAAAGCGGGATGACCATCGAGCAGGCGTCGCAGCAGATGCGTCTACTGAATCCCGATTCTGACGACATTGCTCTGCTGGCTGACTTTATTGAGAAGTCACAGCGCGGCATTGTGCGTTAACCGGCCCTGAGAGAACAGAACCGTGCGTATAGGGATTGTTGCAGGGGAGACCTCTGGCGACCTGCTGGGCGCGGGGTTAATGCAGGCGATCAAACGGCGTCTGCCTGAGGCCCGTTTTGAAGGGATTGCCGGACCGAAGATGATCGAGCAGGGGTGTGATGCGCTCTACCCATCTGAAAAGCTCGCCGTGATGGGATTGATCGGTATCGGGCAGTATATGGAATTACGCTCAATCCGTGCCGGGCTCGCACGTAAGTTGATCAATGATCCGCCCGATCTCTTTATCGGCATCGATGCGCCTGATTTCAACATAGGGTTAGAGACACGCCTGCGTAAATGCAATATTCCAACAGTGCATTACGTTAGCCCATCGGTGTGGGCGTGGCGCCAGTATCGTCTGCCAAAGATTGCACGTGCGATTGATCTGATGGTGACACTTTTCCCGTTTGAAGCAAAATTTTATGAAGAGCATAACGTGCCGGTTCAATTTGTCGGTCACCCGCTGGCTGATATGATCCCGCTGCACTCCGATAGCCAGGCGGCACGCGCTGCGCTAGGGTTGCCACTGGATAAACAGATTATTGCGCTGCTGCCGGGAAGTCGCGTGGGTGAGGTGTCGCGCCTCTCCGACTATTTTGTCCGGGCCGCGGCGTGCTGTCTTGAGCAGCGTCCCGGGCTGCACTTTGTCGCCCCTTTTGCTAACCGTGAAACGCGCACGCTATTTGAGCAGGCGTTGCAGGCCAGCGCACCGCATCTACCGATGACGGTTATCGATGGCCAGTCACGCGAAGCGATGGCAGCTGCCGACGTTGTGCTGCTGGCGAGTGGTACAGCAACGCTTGAAGGGATGTTGTTGAAAAAGCCGATGGTGGTGGCCTACCGCCTGAAACCTTTTTCCTACTGGCTAGCGATGCAGTTATTGAAGGTCGATAATTATTCACTGCCTAATTTACTACTTGGGAAACGTCTCATCCCTGAAATTATTCAAGATGAGGTGACACCGGAGCGCCTGAGTCAGGCCGTGCTGGCCTACCTGGATGATCCTCAAAAGGTGGCTGATTTAGAGCAGCAATTTACTGAAGTGCACCATGCCCTCAGACAGAACGCCAGCGAGAAGGCAGCTGATGCGGTGTTATCTGTTGTTGAGCGCGCACGCCGCCAGGGTGTCGGTACAGCTCAGCGCTAAATGCTCATATTGGGATGAAATGTGTTGTGAGTCTGCTTACGACTCAAGTCTGACCGCAAGGACATCACACGTTGCATGGTTGATGACGCTACTGGCAGTAGAGCCGAGTAACCGCTGCAACCCGCGTCGGCCATGTGCGCCCATGATAATCAAATCAGCGCTTTTCTCTTTTGCGGCCGCCACGATCTCATGGCTGGGTGGGCCGTAGGGCACCACTCTGGTGGCCTCATCCATCCCCATCTCTTTGGCAAACGCGAGCAGGGAACTCTCACCCTGCTTTAATAATTGCTCCTCGACCAGTAGCCAGTCTGGTGAGGGGATGAGTTCGTCGCCAAAGGCGAGTGGCGAGAGGTATTCCACAGCGTGCAGTAGTGTTATTTCTGCACTATTTCTCCCTGCGATATCAAGCGCACGAGCAGCAACCTGTTTTGATGATGTTGAGAAATCGATCGCAACCACGATCTTCTTATAAGGGGGTATGTCAGTTGTCATGATAAGCTTACTCCCATCGTTGTCATTGCAAGTCTGAAATTACCCGAGACCTATGCACGATTCATATTATGATGTTTGCACAAGCCCTGCTACTTTTATTTGTCGCTAATGGTGCTCCGATTGTGGCGCGCCTGTTACTGGCTGGACGGTTGGCCTGGCCTGTTGATCACGCCTATCTGTTTTTTGATGGACGGCCGTTACTGGGGCACAGTAAAACATGGCGTGGCATCTTCTTTTCACTGCTATTGACCTCGCTGGTTGCACTACTGCTAGCGCTTCCCTGGCAGGTTGGGCTGTTGTTTGCGTTCTATGCAATGTGCGGCGATCTCCTCTCCAGCTTTATCAAGCGCCGTTCTGGTATCGAGCCCAGTGGCAGGGCGCTGGGGCTGGATCAGGTTCCAGAAGCGCTGTTGCCGCTGTTGTTACTACAGTCACCGCTGGCGCTGACGTGGCACGATATTATTTTGCTGGTGATTCTCTTTATAGTGCTTGGACAGCTATTTTCTCGCCTGCTTTACCGGCTGCATATCCGCAACCGCCCCTATTAAATACTCTATCGTGGCTGGAAGAGGTGTAGCCAGCAATGCCAGCCAGTTTTTAAAATGTTCGATAAATTAGATACTGACTGGTATATTTGTTTTTCGGCAACTTTATGACCGAGAGGGGGGAGGTTTGTTGATGTATGCCAGGGCTATTTTCACCGCGTTCCTGTTATTGATTGGCGCTGCTAATACTGTTGCCGCAGATAATCGGGATTACTTCGCTCTTCACTACAGCGCCATCACCTACGAAGATACAAGCCTGGGAGAGTCGCTGGAGTTTAAACCCACAGCACTTGTTGCGCGCATGGGGTCGTTTATCAACCGATATCTGGCGATAGAAGCGCGCTTTGGATTCGGCCTTTCAGATGATGCAATCACGACTAGTGGCAACAGTACCCTGCTCGGTGCTTATAGTGGAAATATTGGCTATGACATCAAGAATCTTTTTGCTGTTTATGCTGTTGGCAATCTTTCTGTTACCGATCGATTTGATCTGTATGGTCTGCTTGGCTATTCGAGTGTTGATGCCGACATCTCATTTGGCCTTACGACGGCAAAATATGGCGTTTCCAGTTTGAGCGGTAACGATACTGAAAATGGCCTCTCTTACGGCTTCGGCGCAGCGATAGAGATAATGAAAAACAGATCGCTGAACATTGAGTACATCAGTTATCTTGATAAGGATGAGTTAACGCTAGGGG
>DRLG01000246.1 GCA_011053135.1 Chromatiales bacterium | reverse complement strand
GGTTGTGATTGTGGCGACAGAAGAGGGGCTCTCTCGAATACCGATAGCCGTCCGTGAAGGGAGCCTGGCGCTGGGTGCAACCAAGGCAGAGACGCTTTGGCGCATTGTGATTCCGATGGCAAGCCCAGCATTGATGACGGGGCTCATTCTCGCCATCGCCCGCGCCGCTGGTGAGGTAGCACCACTGATGCTGGTCGGCGTGGTAAAACTCGCCCCTTCGTTACCGCTAGATGGTAACTTTCCGTTTCTCCATTTAGACCGTAAATTTATGCACCTGGGGTTTCATATCTATGATGTGGGTTTTCAGAGTCCCAACGTTGAAGCTGCGCGCCCACTGGTGTACGCCACGGCACTACTGCTAGTGATGGTGATTGTAGTGCTGAATCTGGCAGCGATCCATATTCGAAATCGTCTGCGTCAGAAGTATCAGACAGGACACTAATCACTGTTAAAGTGATACCCGTTTAAGAGAGGAAGACAGGTAATTGAATAATGAGTAACAACAATGGAAGAAAACATGCCATCGATATGAGCAGCCTTGGGCGCAGCCATGCCGGCCTGAGTCTTGATAACGAAGAGATAGCGATCAACGTTCGTTCGCTTAAGCTCTACTATGGCGACAAGCAGGCGATCAATGGCGTTGATATGCGCATCCCGAAAAATCGCGTGACGGCTTTTATCGGCCCAAGTGGTTGTGGTAAATCGACCTTACTACGCTGTTTTAACCGTATGAACGATCTGATTGATGGCTGCCGCATTGAGGGCGAAGTCGATATCGACGGTGAAAACATCTACGGCAAGGCGGTCGATGTGGTGGATCTGCGCCGTCGTGTCGGAATGGTGTTTCAGAAACCGAACCCCTTTCCTAAGTCGATCTATGAGAACGTTGCTTACGGCCTGCGCCTGCAAGGGATAAAAGATCGCCGCGTGTTAGACGAAGTGATTGAACGCTCACTCAAGGGTGCCGCATTATGGGATGAAGTGAAAGATCGCCTGCACGAAAGTGGCATGGGGCTGTCGGGTGGTCAGCAGCAGCGCCTGGTGATTGCACGAGCCATCGCCGTTGAGCCTAATGTTCTGCTGCTTGATGAGCCGGCATCTGCGCTAGACCCGATCTCAACCCTGAAACTAGAAGAGCTGATCTATGAGCTGAAAGAGAAATATACCATTGTCATCGTGACGCATAACATGCAGCAGGCGGCGCGTGTTTCTGATTACACCGCATTTATGTTTATGGGAGATCAGATCGAGTTCTCTGATACTGATACACTCTTTACCAATCCACGTGAAAAACGGACAGAAGATTATATTACCGGGCGTTATGGCTAGCCTGTAACAGGCGGTTACCTACAGAGGTCATCAAATGGAAAACATGAATATAGGGCATCACATTTCACGCCAGTTTAATGAAGAGCTTGAGGATGTGCGCAATCAGGTTCTGAGGATGGGTGGGCTGGTTGAACAGCAGATTGCCGATGCAATTAAGGCGCTGGTTGAAGGTGACTGCCGCCTTGCAGAGCAGGTGATTGAAAATGACCGTAAGGTAAACGGCTTTGAAGTGATGATCGATGAAGAGTGCACCCAGATTCTTGCGCGACGCCAGCCAGCAGCCAGCGATCTACGGCTGGTCATCGCCGTCATCAAGACCATCACGGATCTTGAGCGCATTGGCGACCAGGCGGAGAAGATTGCGCGAATGGGCATTCACCTTTCTGAAATGGAGCGCCCCAAAAGCCAGTACTATGAGGTTCGGAGTCTTGGTGAGCGTGTGGTCAAAATGCTGCACCAGACACTCGATTCATTTGCCCGCATGGATGTCGACGCGGCCGTTCAGGTGTGTGAAATGGACGATGTGATCGATCATGAGTACGACGGCATCATGCGCAAGATGGTCACTTTTATGATGGAAGATCCGCGTGCAATCAAGCGCTCGCTGGATGTTATCTGGTCTGTACGTGCGCTGGAGAGAATCGGTGACCACTCAAAAAATATCTGTGAATATGTGGTCTACCTGGTCAAAGGGAAAGATGTTCGTCATACCAGTACCGATTATATGAAAGAGGCGGCGCAGGAGTAGTCAGCAAAAGGCGTTAAGCTGTCCGCCGGTTTCAGGCAGAATTGAGCAGGGCTAAAGAAGAGAGACCCCCGCTTTTTCCAGCATGCGTGTCAACCGAATCAGTGGCAGTCCGATCAACGCGCTCGGGTCGTCACCCCTGAACCGCTCAAAAAGTGAGATCCCCAGCCCCTCAGATTTAAATGAACCAGCACAGTTATAGGGCTGCTCCCGCTTCAGGTAGCGTTCGATCATCGTATCATTCAGCTCTCGGAACTCAACATCAAACGGCACCACCGCCACTTGATGGCGGCCGTTCCGGCCATCAAACAGGCAGAGCCCGGTGATAAACGAAACTCGCCGGCCGGAAGCTGCCCGCAACTGCACCACCGCCTGCTGATGATTGCCAGGTTTTCCAAGGATCTGACTGCCAAGCAGCGCGACCTGGTCAGAACCGATGATGAGCGCATCGGGGTTGGTTCTGGCCACCGCTTCTGCTTTCAACAATGAGAGCCGAGTAACCAGCTCCTCAGCGGATTCCCCTTTTTTGGGGGTTTCATCGATATCAGGCGAGAGGGTGTCAAAATCTAGTTGCAGGCGCTGTAGCAGCGCCTTTCTATAAGGTGAGCTGGAAGCCAAAATTATTCGAGGAGAGCTATCTGGTCTGTTCATCGTTATATTTCATAAGGTTGCGCAATGTATCTATGATTTTAGGTGCGGATGATTGGGGGGGCGGTTATCTCAGGTAGCACCCCTTAAAACGGCCCTGTCGTGGTGGATAGCTTACCCGATTTTGTTAATAGTTTTTGACAGTTAGCGCGTCTCACCCTAAAATTGCGGGTTTATGTCGACCCGCTTACAAGAATATATAAAACCGCTCAGTTTCTGCGACCGTGGTGAACAGCTCCAGGGCACCATTCCACTCTCTGGAATGAAGCGGCTGGCTGGTTCATTGTGCCACCAAAATGGTGAGGTCGAAATAGCGCTGGCGTTTGATGTTGATGCGCAGGGCAACAGGATTGTCCGTGGAAAACTGGCAGCCAGGCTAGCTCTGGAGTGTCAGCGCTGTCTAACAGCGGTTGAGAGAGCGATTGAAACAGAGCTCTCACTAGCCTTTGTCGACACAGAGGCGGCAGGTAAACGGTTGCCGGCAGCGTATGAGCCTTATCTCCTCGACGGGCCAACGGTGGTATTGCGAGAGCTGGTTGAAGATGAACTGATTCTGGCGCTACCAATTGTTGCATTTCACGCCGAAGAGGCGTGCGAACTGGCGGTGCTACAGCAGGCAGTGGAAGAAGATCTACCGCTGCCAGTAGCGGAAAAGAGGCCCAACCCGTTTAGTGCGTTGGCTGGATTAAAAAAAGCGAAGCCTGAATAACCATAGAGGCGGCGTTAACTGAATGATTAGTGTTGTGTCACACCGCACTTAAAACGTTTGTGGCAAGTTACACGTTGAAGCCTTTGCACGAAAATAGTTTTCATTTCAGCAAGGTAAAATGGGCGAAAAGCTGGCGTTTGCGAGAGCAGACGAGGGCTGTGAAACCATGTTTTTGCACAGCTGGGGCGGTAAATATGAATCGCACAGTGGCCTCATCGGTGTTTTTAGTTTTTGAAGGAGTAATGAGCATGGCTGTACAAAAGAGTAAAAAATCAACCTCAAGACGCGGCATGCGTCGTTCACATGACGCTCTGACAGATAAGACCCTGTCGGTCGATCCAAATTCTGGTGAAACTCATCTGCGTCATCATGTGACTGCTGATGGCTATTACAAAGGTAAAAAAGTCGTCGAGAGCGCAGGCGAATAGGCTTTGGATTTAACCATTGCGCTGGATGCGATGGGTGGCGATCACGGCCCGGTCGTGACCGTTCCCGCCGCACTTAATGCGCTAAAGAAGCATCGCGATCTTAAACTGATCCTTGTTGGCGATCAGCCACAGCTGATGGCTGCTCTGCAACAGCAGGGGGGTGGCACAGATGAGCGTCTGACCATTCAGCACACCTCTCAGGAGGTGGCAATGGATGAGTCACCCTCGCTGGCGCTGCGCGGCAAAAAAGATTCATCGATGCGGGTTGCTATCAACCTTGTTAAAGAGGGGCGTGCTTCGGCATGCGTCAGTGCTGGCAACACCGGTGCATTGATGGCTACGGCGCGCTTTGTGCTAAAGACGCTGCCGGGTGTTGATCGCCCGGCAATCATCTCGACCCTGCCCGCCATTAAAGGGCACACCCATATGCTGGACCTGGGCGCAAACGTCGATTCGTCGGCAGAGCATCTCTTTCAGTTTGCAGTCATGGGCTCGGTGCTAACCAGTGCGGTCGAAAATATTGAGCGCCCAACCGTTGGGCTGCTCAATATCGGTTCGGAAGAGATGAAGGGTAATGAGCGAGTCAAAGAGGCTGCGCAGTTACTGAGCGATAGCGATATCAACTACGTCGGTTTTGTAGAAGGTGATGATATCTTTAAAGGTACGGTAGATATCGTTGTCTGTGACGGCTTTGTCGGTAACGTTGCGCTGAAGACCTGTGAAGGGGTCGCCAAGCTACTGAGCAGCTCCTTAAAAAAAGAGTTTTTACGCACGCCACTAACCAAACTTGCCGCCCTCTGTGCAAGGCCGGTGTTGAACTCGTTCCGCGCAAAATATGATCCACGTAACTACAATGGTGCAAGTTTTGTCGGACTAACCGGCATCGTGGTCAAGAGCCACGGCGGAGCAGATGAGCTCTCATTTGAGACCGCCATACGTGAGGCCATTACCGAGGTGAAGAAGGATGTGCCTGCGCTCATCGGCCACCAGCTCGAGTCACTACTAACCAGAAGGCAGGCAAGCTGATGAACTCACGTATCGCAGGGACCGGCGGTTATCTTCCAGAGAACGTCATGACCAATGCCGACCTTGAGAAGATAGTTGAGACCTCGGACGAATGGATTACTGAACGCACCGGCATCAGACAGCGCCACATCGCTGTTGAAGGCGAGACCACCTGTGATATTGCTGAAAAGGCTGCGCGACAGGCGATTGATAGCGCAGGGCTTAAACCGCAGGATATCGATCTGATTATCGTTGCGACAACTACGCCCGACCGTATCTTCCCAAGCACGGCATGTCTGTTACAGCAGCGACTCGATATTCACGGCTGTGCCGCTTTTGATGTGCAGGCGGTCTGTACTGGTTTTGTCTATGCGCTCAGTGTCGCAGAAAAGTTTATCCGTACCGGCAGCGCAACGCGTGCACTGGTGGTGGGTGCGGAGACCACTTCCCGTATTTTAGACTGGAGCGACCGCACCACCTGCGTACTGTTTGGTGATGGCGCGGGCGCGGTGGTGCTTGAGGCGACGGAAGCGCCCGGCATTCTATCGACCCATCTCCATGCCGATGGCGCCTACAGTGATCTGTTAACGGTGCCGGAAGGGGTCTCACAGGGGTTTGAAAAAATGCAGGCGGGCGACGCCTATATCAAGATGCAGGGGAATGAAGTCTTTAAGATGGCGGTCAAGACATTGGGGCGTATTGTTGATGAGACCCTCGCGGCAAACAACATGGAAAAGAGTGATATCGACTGGTTGATCCCCCATCAGGCCAACATCCGCATTATTAAAGCAACAGCCAAAAAGCTTAATATGTCGATGGATCAGGTCGTTGTTACGGTCGATCATCACGGTAACACCTCAGCGGCTTCAATCCCATTAGCACTCGATGTTGCGGTGCGTGATGGTCGCGTTAAACGTGGCGAAACACTACTGTTAGAGGCCTTTGGTGGTGGTTTCACCTGGGGCTCAGCACTGCTTAAGTATTAACCATATTTAAATCTGGATTTTTCTAATGAACCATAAAATCGCTTTTGTCTTTCCAGGCCAGGGTTCACAGTCTGTCGGCATGCTTGCCGAGATGGCGGCGGCTGACGCCATTATCGAACAGACCTTTGCCGAAGCGTCTGATGTACTCGGTTATGACCTGTGGCAGCTGGTACAAAGTGGACCGGAGACAGCACTTAACCAGACCGATAAAACCCAGCCAGCGATGCTTGCAGCGGGCGTAGCGATCTACCGCGCCTGGCAAAATAGCTGCGATGTCACACCCGCCGTGATGGCTGGCCACAGCCTTGGGGAATACAGCGCGCTGGTCTGCGCCGGTGCGATCCCGTTTGCAGCGGCGATCAACCTCGTCGAAAAACGCGGGCGCTTTATGCAGCAGGCTGTACCCGCAGGCGAAGGGGCGATGGCGGCGATTCTGGGACTGGATGATGCAGAGGTGATCAAATGCTGTGAAGCGGCGGCAGAGGGCGACGTTATCGCAGCGGTCAATTTTAACTCGCCAGGTCAGGTCGTTGTGGCAGGCACTGCGGCTGCGGTCGAGCGCATCACCAGCATCGCCAAAGCGGCTGGTGCCAAACGTGCACTGCTGCTGCCGGTGAGTGTGCCGTCTCACTGTGAGCTGATGCGGCCTGCAGCCGAGCAGATGAAGCCACTGTTAGATTCGGTTGAAATCACAGCGCCTGCCATTCCAGTTATTCATAATGCAGATGTGGCCACCCATCAAGCTGCAGACTCGATACGAGACGCGTTACTAAGACAGCTGTATAATCCTGTCCGTTGGGTAGAGAGCGTACAGCATATCGCGGCTATGGGGGTCGATACGCTGGTTGAATGTGGTCCGGGCAAGGTGCTCGCAGGATTGAATAAACGCATCGATCGCAGCATGACTGCGCTACCGGTTTTTAATCCAGCAACGCTTGAAAAGGCGATAGCAACTGTAACAGCAGAAGGTTAAAAGAGATGGAAAATGAAATTGTTTTAATCACAGGTGCTTCACGTGGGATAGGTCGCGCCATCGCCCTTTCCCTGGGCAAACAAGGGGCGACGGTGATCGGCACCGCCACATCAGAAGGCGGCGCACAAAATATCAGCCAGTATCTGGATGAAAACGGGGTTAAGGGGAGTGGCGAGGTGCTCAATGTCACAGATCAAACCTCTATCGACGCGCTACTTAAGTGCGCAACTGAAAAATTCGGTGCGCCCACTATCCTGGTGAATAACGCCGGCATCACTCGCGATAACCTCCTGATGCGGATGAAAGAGGATGAGTGGGATGAGATCATCAACACAAATTTAAGTTCTGTCTATCGCCTCAGTAAGGCGTGTCTGCGCCCGATGATGAAGGCACGTCGCGGCAAGATCGTCAATATCGCCTCAGTGGTCGCACTCACCGGTAATCCAGGTCAGTGCAACTACGCAGCGGCTAAATCAGGCATGATCGGTTTCAGCAAGGCGCTGGCACGCGAAGTCGCCTCACGAGGGATTACGGTAAACTGTGTCGCTCCCGGCTTTATTGAGACTGACATGACACATGAACTGCCAGAAAAACAGAAAGAGGCGCTGTTGCAGTCGATTCCACTGAATCGACTGGGGCGTCCAGAAGAGATTGCTGGTGCGGTAGCCTACCTGACCTCATCAGCAGGCGACTACATTACCGGTGAAACAATTAACGTGAATGGTGGAATGTATATGGCCTAACGGTCTGCACATTCCTGAGAATCAATAAAAACATATAGTTAGATTAAAACCCGCGGGTTAAAGGCGATTTTTTGTAGCAAATCGCAAGTGTTTACAATAGAATACGGCCGCAACCCCATTTTATGGGTTTAATTTCCTGGGAGGAATAATTTGTCATGAGTACTGTTGAAGAACGCGTCAGCAAAATTGTTGTTGAACAGCTAGGTGTTAAGGAAGATGAAGTCACCAGCGAAGCATCATTCGTAGATGATCTGGGTGCTGACTCACTCGATACCGTTGAGCTGGTAATGGCGCTGGAAGAAGAATTCGAGTGTGAGATTCCTGACGACGAAGCAGAGAAGATCACCACCGTAAAGCAGGCTGTCGATTACATTAACGCTAACAATAGCTAATCGACTGGCATGCTCAGGGCCGCATTCCACCACACTGGTGGAATCGGCCTTTTGTATTTTCAGGGGTTCAGGAGAATAACCCCGAGTAACATCGTATTTATGTCTGGAGTGTAGGGTGGCTGAGAAACGTCGTGTCGTAATCACAGGGTTAGGAATGGTGTGCCCGGTTGGGTTAAATGTTCCCGACTCATGGGCAAATATCCTTGCAGGTAAAAGCGGTATACGACCGCTTAGCCATTTTGATGTTGAAAGTTTTACCACCCGCTTTGGCGGTTCTGTCTGGGATTTTGATATCACCGAATACATGACTGCCAAAGAAGCCAAAAAGATGGACCCATTCATGCACTACGGCATGGCGGCGGGACATCAGGCATTTATCGACTCTGGACTGGAGGTGACCGATGAGAACGCCCACCGTATCGGTGTCTCTATCGGTTCCGGCATTGGTGGCGTCTCTGGTATCGAAAAAGGGTACGCGACCTTTCTGAAGAGTGGCCCACGCCGCATCTCACCCTTCTTTGTGCCGAGCAACATCATTAATATGATCTCAGGCAACCTTTCGATCATGCATGGCCTGAAGGGGCCTAACCTGGCGATTGTGACCGCCTGTTCAACGGGGACTCATAGCATTGGCGATGCCGCGCGTATCATTGAATATGGTGATGCCGATGTGATGATCGCGGGTGGCGCCGAGATGGCGACCTCGCCGACTGGGCTGGGTGGTTTCTGTGCCGCTCGCGCACTCTCTACCAATAACGACGATCCTGAAGGGGCGAGCCGCCCGTGGGATCTCAACCGCGACGGCTTTGTTCTGAGTGACGGTGCCGGTGTCGTCACCCTCGAAGCGTATGAACACGCAAAAAAACGTGGTGCGAAGATCTATGCCGAAGTGATCGGCTACGGTATGAGTGGCGATGCATACCACATGACCTCACCGTCAGAAGGGGGCGAAGGGGCGATGCGCTGTATGCAGAATGCGATGCGTAATGCCGCCATTAACCCAGACGAGGTTGATTACATCAATGCACACGGCACCTCGACACCGGCGGGTGACAGGGCTGAAACGATGGCAGTTAAAAGCGCCTTCGGTGATCACGCCAGCAAGCTTGCAGTGAGCTCGACTAAATCGATGACCGGCCACCTGCTAGGGGCTGCCGGAGGTATCGAGGCGATCTTCTCAGCGCTTGCGATTCACGACCAGGTGGCACCACCGACGATTAATCTTGAGACCCCAGACCCAGAGTGCGATCTTGATTTCGTACCGAAAACAGCGCGTGAGATGAAGATCGACATCGCAATGTCAAACTCATTCGGTTTTGGTGGCACCAACAGCACGCTGATCTTCAAAAAGGTTTAATCCAGTGTCAGGCTGCAAGCGTGCAGCCTGACACCATTGAAACGATGCAGAGCTCTCATGGCGCATAAAAAAAACCGTCATTTAAGTGAGAAGGGCACTGTACAGCAGCGTGAATGCAGCACCGCATTTGAGCTACTCGCGCTGCATGAAGCGCACCCCGAACGTTACCCTTTTCTGCTACAAAGTATTGCGGTTGGTGCTGCACAGGCCCGCTTTGATATTCTCTTCGCTCACCCCGGTGAGACATTGGCCCTGCTGCGCGATGGCCGCCTGAAAAGGGGCGATCAGTTACTGCAGGAGGGTGACTTTCTGAGCCAGCTCGACCATAGCTGGCAACAGACTGCTGGCCACCACGACGCTTCAGTTGAACTCCCTTTTAGCGGTGGCTGGTTCCTTTATCTCGGTTATGAACTGGCCGCGCAGGTGGAACCCAATCTGGCACTACCCTCTCAGGGGTTTACCCGGGAGCTACCGGTTGCCTGTGCCACACGGATACCGGCCGCGATTATCAGAGATCACCATCAACAGCGCTGCTGGCTGGTTGCAGAGGGGGAAGATGTTGAGCTACTTGATCAGATGCAGCGCGATATCGAAACCGTGCTGACATCAACGACCGCAGCAGCAGATACCCCGCTCGTGGTATCGCTGGTTGAAGAGGAGCCCTCACGCTATCTGAGTGCGGTGGAGACGATCAAACAGTACATTGTTGAGGGCGATGTGTTTCAGGTCAATCTGTCGCGTGAATGGCAGGGGGAAATTGTCGATGGCGTCTCTGTAGCCGATATCTATCGCAGACTCTGCGCGCATAATCCCGCCCCCTTT
>DRLG01000245.1 GCA_011053135.1 Chromatiales bacterium | reverse complement strand
ATCTGAGTCCGCAGTATTGTGAGCATTCGCCAGCCACATCTTCAAAAGATAGTTGCCTAATAAAACCAACCCGTTACACTCTTTAGCGGTGAACGAACTACTTTTAAACCCGCTGTTTCAGAGTGCCATTGCCCCCTTTATGGTGTCGTTGTTGCTGGGGCTGGTGCTCTATCGTACCGTCGGATTCTGGGCGGGCATTTCGGTAATGGCTGGTTTTTATCTCGCCGCATGGTTAGTGACTGATCTCAGGTTTTTCCCCCTTACCAGTACCCGTAAGATTCTAATGCTCGGGCTGGTGGCACTCGCGGTCGGGATGGTGTTTGATCTCTATCGGAAGGCACCGCGCTGGCTGCTGCTGCTATTTTTTGCAGCTGGTTTTAGTGCGCTGGTGTGGGTTGTGTGGCCGGTGCTGATGCGTAAGAGTGACGAGTGGCAGACATGGTTAATGGTCGTGGCTGGTGGCAGTTACGTTGGCTGGTTATTGACCTCTTTTATTACGCTGCGTGATAAAAGCGATCGTGCGATGACAGGATTGCTGGCACTGGCGGGCGGCACTGGAATTTCAGCGTTGCTGGGCGCCTCTGCGCTGCTGGGGCAGCTCGCTTCTGCGATGGCAGCGGCGATGGCCGCTTACCTGCTGGCCGGGCTGTTTTCATCACGGCTGAATGCGGGCGCTTTGCTGGTCGTGCCGATTGCACTGCTATCTGGTCTGCTCGGCGTAGCGGCCCAGGTTTATGCGAAGTTGCCGTGGTATACGCTGCTGATTCTTGCGGTGATCCCGCTGGTGGCGCGCGTGCCGCTGCCGGAAGAGCGCCCACAGTGGTTGAAGGTTGTGTTGTTGCTCTTTTGTCTAACCCCTGTCGCGGGCGGTGCGATCTATGTCACCTGGCTTGAGAGTGGCGATCCGCTTTTTTAATCTATTAGCTGTTAGCTATGTTTTGAAATCAGGAGAATAAGATGATCAGAGTAATAGTGTCTATTTTAAGTTTTATTGTCCAAATCTTGATCATAGTAATTATTGGAGTAGGCGCACACCTTGGTTATGCCATGATCCCTGATGTACTGCCTTTTGGTGAAAGTTCATTAAGTCTTCCTGGTTTTATTAAAATCTTGATTGGGTCAGGCATCTCTATTTTAGTAACAGCAATATTTCTTGGCCCTGCATTAGTATTACTAGATATGCGGGAGACACTTCTTTCTATAGACGTAAAGTTAGATTCGATTTTGGATAACAGAAATAATTTAGTTTAGTATAGATAGGTTAGAGATCACTCAAAATAAGACTAAATATAGTATGTTAAAATGATAGCTGATTCGCGCCTAGTAGCCTAACCGCAATAAAATGAATAATAAACATAATAAATCGCTTCAACTCGGATACGCCTCCACGGCGCTTGTTTTGTGCGGGAATTTTGCTTCGCGCCATTTTTTACGAAGCAATTACCGATCTGGCCTATTGGTTAAGTGCGACCTCTATATAAGATAGAGGCAGGGAGTCTCTATTTAAATGTCCAGAGTGTCATAGCTTCGCTGCTCGCAATGAGCCTTAAGCAGACGTTTGTTTTATCAACCTGACGAAGGAGTCGTAACGATGAAAAGATTGAGTCTGGCTGCTTTATTGATGTTGGCTGTGCCGATGGTGGCATCTGCTGCCGAAGAGCACTTTACGATTGATCCATACCACACCTATCCTCATTTTAAGATTAACCACCTCGGTTTCTCTACGATGCAGGGGCACTTTGGCAAAACCAGTGGCAAGCTTTCAATGGATCTGAAAGAAGGTAAAGGTTCTGTTGATATTGTGATTGATGCCGCTTCAGTCTATACCGGCATGCAAAAACGTGATGATCACCTGCGCTCGCCGGATTTTCTGAATGTGATCGAGTTTCCAGAGATCACCTATCAATCGAACAAGATAACGTTTCATCACGGCGGCAAGATGGCGACGGTGCATGGTGAGTTAACGATCAAAGGGGTCACTCGTCCGGTGGTGTTAGAGGTGGCGAGCATCAACTGTGGTATCCATCCGATGGATCCTAAAAAGAAGAAATATGTGTGCGGTTTTGATGCCACTGCCAGCATCAAACGCTCCGATTTTGATATGAGTTACGCCTTGCCAGCCATTGGTGATGAGATGGCGCTCTCGTTTGGGGTGGAGGCGGTTAGAGACGAGCAGTGATTGAGGCGCCGCACCACCGCTCAATGGTGGTGCCGGCGACTACTATTTGTCAGCCGCTGGCGGTGATGATGAACAGACCTGGGCGTAGTCTTCATAGCCGGGGAATGTGGCGCCGTCGCTGCAGTGGCGGCAGTCTGGATTCGCTCTGGCGCGCATCTCCATAAACTCGCCGCTGAGCGCATCGTAATGTAGCATACGTCCCACCAGTGGGGTGCCAATCCCAAGCAGAATCTTGATGGTTTCGACCGCCTGTAGCAGCCCAAAGATGCCCGGCATCACACCCAGTACGCCCGCTTCGGCACATGATGGCGCGAGCTCTGGTGGCGGTGGCTCGGGGAACATGCAGCGGTAGCAGGAGCCGCGCACACCGCCCTGGTAGTCGGGCCAGAAGACGGTGATCTGCCCCTCAAAACGGTAGACGGCGGCGTGGACGTTGGGTTTTTTCAGCTTTACGCAGGCGTCGTTGATCAGGTAGCGGGTTGGTAGATTATCTGAGCCGTCGACGATGACATCATAATCAGAAAACAGCACTTCCACGTTGCTGCTGTCGATACGGGTCTGGTGGGCGACAATCGTTACATCAGGATTTAGCTCTTCAAGTGCGATGCGTGCCGACTCCACTTTGGGCATGCCGATGCGCGCTTCGGTGTGCAGGATCTGGCGCTGCAGATTGCTGCGGTCAACCACATCGTCATCAATGATACCCAGTGTGCCGACACCCGCCGCGGCGAGGTAATAGGCGCTCGGTGAACCGAGGCCGCCGGCACCGATCAGCAGCACCTTGCTATCCATCAATTTAAGCTGCCCTTTTTCACCGACATCGGGCATAGAGAGGTGGCGGGCATAACGTTCGCGCGCAGTGGCATCTAGCATGCGTGGCACTTCGAAGGGCTGCGCCTCGCTCTTCCAGCGGCTGAAGCCACCAGCAACAGAGCGTACATCACTGTAACCCATGCGTTGCAGGCCGTCGGCAGCAAAGAGCGAGCGCATGCCGCCAGCACAGATAATCAACAGGGTCTGGTCTGTGTCCGGGATCTGCTCTTCAATCTTGAGTTCAAGAAAACTGCGCCCAAGGCGTAGCGCGCCGACTGGGCTGCCCTGCGCCACTTCATCGTTATCACGCACGTCGATCAAGATGGCGCCGCTTTGCTGTAGTTCATACGCATCAGTGGGCGAAAGCTCGGTAATGGTGTCACGCAGCTCTTGCAGTCGGCGGTCTTTGGCCTTCATTCTGTTCCTCCGGCGATGGCGCCTGGCAGTTGCCTGCTAACGGGCAGCACATGGCCTGTGTTGTGTGTTATTCGCTACCTGGTTATCCGCACACGATCGGGATTGATCAGGTGATCCCTGTGAATGCTTATCGGCGTGGCAAAAAGTTTGCTTAGTATACAAATCTTTAACGCAGAAATCATCGTCGGTTAGATGAGTGATAGTGAGTGGGGTAGGGCTACTATATCAACAGGGGCTCACTTAAAGCGCGATACCCTGTTTTAGCAGGTTATCTTCAATCAGCTCAATTTTTTCCCCGATCTCAAGGGTGACATTGGCCAGCTCCTGGCTTAAAAACAGATTGCCGATATTGGTGTGCATATGGTGGGCCAGTTTCTCAACGAGCAAGCCGTCCTTTTCGGTAAACCCCTCCTCAGCGGGGTGCTTATTGAGCAGTTGAATGGCCCCTGCAACAACACGCTGCTGCCTGTCTAGTACGGGCACGCAGAGGACATTGTGTGCTGTATAGCCAGTCTTGAGCGCAATGAGGTCATGAACACCGATGCGCTTTTTAAGATTGTTATCGATCACCTTTTTACCGCTGGCGATCACTTCGCCAACGATTGAATCTTTGCCTGGTACCGTGATCTGTTTCTCCTTGATACCGGTTCCACATTGAATCCAGACGCTGTCGTTATCTGGATTACTAATAAAGATACTGCAACGTTCCGCGGCTAGCGCCATCGGCAGCAGCTCTATCATAAACTCAAGAAATGCGCGGTTACCGGTTTTTTGCCAGCGCTCATCAAGGCGAGCCTGCTCTGTTTTGAGCTGGCTAAGTTTAATGATGAGTTTTGCAATCTCCATGTGGTGGTAAGGGGTGGTTGTGGTGGTAAATTCAGGATGGTATCGAGCGCGTCAGGCTCTGTAGTTTGGCTTCGATCAACGCCACCTTTTTACCAATCTCTTCGGCGATGTTAGCCATCTCCTGCCGCTGACAGATATTCTCAATATTGACCTGTAAGTGGTGAGCCAGTTTTATTACCACATCGACATCTGTCTGCGAAAATGCAGATTCAGAGTTGAGTTTATTCAGCACCTGGATCGCTCCTGAGACCTGTTGACTCTTCTTACCGACCACGGGAACACAGATCGTACTTTTAGCCGTGAAGCCGGTCTTGAACGCCACGGTGTCATGTGCCCCCACCTGATTTGCCAGATTATTTTCGATGATGATTTCACCGCTGGCGATAACCTTGCCGACAATAGAGCTATCTTTGGGAACAGAGATCTGCTTCTCCTGCAGGCCGGTACCGCATTGAATCCAGACGTTGTTATCTTCCGGGTTATTGATGAAGATGCTGCAACGTTCTGCCTGAAGTGCTCTGGGTAGCAGCTCGACCATAAATTCAAGAAATTCACGATTACCAGTTTTGCGCCACGCCGTTTCAATCTGTTTCTGTTTCTCTTTCAGTTCATGAAGCTTTCTGGTCAGCGCTTCAATTTCCATCGTTTCATCCTTATCTGTTATCAGCTCAGCAGAGGCTGGTGTGGCTGTAGCCACGAAACGCATGGGTGGTGTTGAATGCGTCAGATACTATATCGTTTGGCCGCTGGCAGGCTTTAATGATGCTTCGTGGTGAGTGGTGAGAATGGTGAATGCCGTCTGGGCGTGCTCCGCTGCAATCAGCCCGAGGTCGCTTAGATAGCCGCCATCTATCTGAGTAATAAGGCCTTTTTCATGCAGACGGGCAGTCGCTGCAATCACATCCGGGGCGGCTGTTTTATGTATCTTGATTCCCGCCCGGGTGGTTTCCAGATTAAACTGCAGCAGGATGTTGAGTTCATCTAACAGATCAGTTGTATAGTTCATGAGCTTCACTCCTGGTTCTGGCTATGGTGGGTGGTTAATGATCACAACACATTTCTGCTGTTATTGGTAGGGGCTGTGAATGGGTGTGGTTATTTTCAACAGCGACTCATAATAATGGATGCATGATGGGTAGATCCTGTTATCTTGTTTGATAAAATGGGTCGATCGATTGGTTTGTAGTGGCCATTGTCGGTAAGATCTAACAGGTACCTTTCGAGGGCGTGGCAAGATAAAAGAGAGATAATAACTGCATGTTATTGTTTTCGGTGTGTAATTGTAGCCCGGTATTAATAGTGTTGAGCCGAGCTGCATACAATGATCAGTAGTGAGTTCACAATCGGGCGTTATGACACTCCCTGTAAATAATGAAAAAACCTCGCCATAAACTGGCAGCACTGCTGCCAGCCTATTTTCCCATTGCTTATAAGTTGGCGTTGGTGTTTACGCTGCTGATTAGTAGTGGCATGGCACTGCTGGGCCTTTTTATTGTGCATAATCAGAGCAATCTTCTCGAACAGCAGGTGAGTGAGTCCGGGAACACTCTGCTAAGGCAGATGGCTGAGTTTTCCCGAGAGCCGCTGTTGGCGAATGATCATCTTAGTCTGGAAATCATCGTGAATAACCTGGTGGCGGAAGAGAGCATTCTTGGTGCTGCGCTTTATAATGAAAACAGAGTGGCGATTGCAAAAAAAGGGGTGGTGCCGGACGATATCCGTATGGCCGCTGCGCTGGGGCGCGTGGTGAAACTGGAGTGGCAGACTCCGTCGGCTGCTGGTGAGCAGGATGAGGTGATCTCCTTTTTTAGTCGAATTGCCTTTAAGGATGTGACGGCCGGGTATGCGCTCATCACTTTTGATCGTCGTTTAAGAGCGCAGGCGCAACAGGAGACAATTCGTGCGGTGGTCGGTGCAACCCTGCTACTGGTCGTACTCGGTTTTATCGCTTCCTTTATCCTGGGGCGGCGTTTGACGCGCCCAATTCATCAGCTGATTAATGCGGGGCGCGCGATTACGGCAGGAGATTACCACGTCCGTCTCGATGTACAGCGCAAAGATGAGCTGGGTTTCCTGATGCATTCTATGAATGAAATGACCGAAGGGCTGCTGCATAAAGAGAAAGTGGAGCAGACTTTTTCTCGCTATGTCTCTCCGAATGTTGCAAAGGCTCTGCTCTCCAATATGCATCAGGTTGAGCTGGGCGGGCAGCATGTTGAGGCGAGTGTGCTGTTCGCGGATATTGTTGGCTTTACCCGCCTCTCAGAGCAGCTGCACCCAGAAGAGGTGAACAGTTTATTGAATGAGTATTTTAGTATCATCGCACAGGCTGCGCACGGATATGGTGGCCATGTTGATAAATATATCGGTGACTGCGCCATGCTGGTTTTTGGAGTGCCAGAGCATGACCCTAAACACAGTTTACAGGCTGCTCTGTGCGCGATTACGATTCAGGAGCTGATTAAGGTGCTTAACCGAGAACGAGAACAGCAGGGGCTAACCCAGGTTCAATTCAGAATTGGGATTAATAGTGGCATGATGCTGGCTGGTAATATGGGGACGACAGAGCGGATGGACTACACGGTGGTTGGTGATGTCGTCAACACCGCTTCGCGACTGGCTGCTGTGGCCGGTGCGGGTGAGATTCTGATTAGTGAGGCGCTGAACCAGCAGTTAAAACCACAGGGGGTGATCTGTTCTCGCTTCAAAAAGTTCAGGCTGAAAGGTAAGGCGGAGCCTGTGGTTACCTATCATGTGACAGGGGTTGACGAGACGCATCAACTGGCACACGATAGTAATCTGAGGCTTTTGCACGAAACAATCACGAGTAAAAATGGCTAAATTGCCCTGTTTTCTGTTATGGGTAGTGGCAGACTTTCTGCCTCAATCAGAAAAATATTAGCTTACTCTTCTTTATGCAGCTGCGCCGTCCAGAGGTCTCAATTTGAATATAATTCTAACGCTGAGTGTTAAACCTAAACCGTGATGAGTCGCGTTAAACTAGTCGTAATCATGATGGTTATCGCCCTGATTCAGGGTTGTGCTTACATGACAGCTCGCTCCCCTCAGGTGGTTGAGAAGGTCGATCAGATGATTGCGGCACAGCAATATGGTCAGGCCAGGAAGGTACTTTCCAGCGTTCCTCCATCCCACGTCGATTATGTGAAAGTGCAGGCTTTAATTGATGAGGTCAATAAACAAGCGTTATCGTTTGAACAGCAGATATTGCAGCAAGGAGGTGAACTTGAGCTGGCGGGAAAGTGGTACCTGGCGATACAGCATTACCAGAAAGGGTTAAGCAGGCTGCCTGATAGCGAGCGGATCAGGTCAGCGCTTCAAACTTTGCAGGTTAAACAGAGTAGCCGGATTGCAGCTCTGGAGCTAGAGCTGCTCATTGCTCAGGGTGAGTGGTTGAAACAGAACCTTGCAATCCAGAATGAACGCTCACTGCTTACCTCAAATAACTGGTTTAAAGAGAAGCAACGTGAAGAGATGGTGAAAAATGCATTGCAAACAGCAGCAGCGCTGCGAGAGCGTGGTGAACTTGCTCTTGAGCAGGATGAGCTATCGCTTGCGGAGCGGGTGCTTCATTTAGCCTGGCAGTTAGACCCCTCTCCAGCAACAGAAGAGGGGCTACAGGCGCTGGCTACAAAGCAGAAAATGATCATGAATTTAGAGCAGCAGTCAAAAGCAGCGGAAGCAGAACGGCAGCGCCAGGCCATTCTGGAAAGCAGGCAGCATATGCGAGGGATTTTGCTAACCTCTTTTCGTGAGGCGTTAGCTGACCGCCAGCTTAGTCAGGCTTCAGATTTTGTCGCTCGCCTGAAATTACTGGGTGAGCTGAATGAAGATGAACGCCAGCTTGAACGCCAGCTTGAACTGTTGATCAAGCAGCAGGTTGAAGCGGGTATCGATAAGGGGGTTGAGCATTATGGGCTTGCTCAGTATGAACAGGCCATCGCCTCATGGAAAAAAGTACTGCTTCTGGAGCCAGAAAATGAGCAGGCGCTAGAACATATTGCGCGTGCTGAACGTATTCTCGAGAAGTTACAGCGCCTGCGCGAAAATAAAAATCAGGAATAAGGCGCTGCTGTAGCGGGTGTCTGATCTATTCCATTAATGTATCCATCAGGTCGATCATAAACTCGGTATCTTCCTGTTCAACAGCAGACCAGCCCTGAAAGTTGAGGCTTTTAAGTACCCCTTTCCCTTTTTCATCGTCGGCCATAGAAAGTAGCGATTTCTGTATCGCATCCCTTTTACTAGCGAGTTTAGGGCCTGCAAGTAGCAGGTGGTGAATGACATGTATCTCACTTTGTACTAACGGTCGTAGTTGATTGCGGATGATTTCCGAAAGGTCGTTGTAGGTCTCTTCCAGAAAAAAGCCGATATCCGCATCATTTTTCAGCAGGTCTTTTGCGACGAGAACGTAAGTATCTCGCTGGTTCAGGACGGTGTTAGTTTTATCTAAACCGGCAGGCTCAAGCATGATCATGCACATCATGCGAACGTCAGGATCATCGGTGCTCGAGATTCTGGT
>DRLG01000244.1 GCA_011053135.1 Chromatiales bacterium | reverse complement strand
CGGAATCTCATCTGGCAAGGCGCCCTTCTGAAAACGGGCAACAAAGGCTTCACGTGCGGCCACCCCTTCTGCTTCGCTATGAAAGCGGCCAACGATCTCCTCTCCCAGTAAGAATTTTATATCACGCGGATTAGCACCCTCTTCAACCTGCCGCCTGAATTGTGCAATCTCTGCCATTGGACGAAAGCTCAGCAGCTCGAAATAGCGCCACATCAACTCATCCGAGATCGACATGATTTTACCGAACATCTCATTGGGTGGCTCATTAATACCGATATAGTTATTGAGCGATTTGGACATCTTCTGCACCCCATCTAGCCCCTCAAGGATGGGCATGGTCAACACCACCTGCGGCTTCTGGCCATAATGTTTCTGCAGCTCACGCCCAACCAGTAGATTGAACTTTTGATCGGTGCCACCGAGCTCCACATCCGCCTTCATCTCGACCGAATCATACCCCTGTACCAGCGGGTAGAGGAATTCATGAATCGCGATCGGCTGCCCGCCGTTGTAACGCTTATTGAAATCATCGCGCTCCAGCATGCGTGCCACAGTGTGTTTAGCTGCCAGCTGAATCAGATCCGCCGCGCTCATCTTCCCCATCCACTCGGAATTAAACATCACTCGCGTCTTCTCAGGATCGAGGATCTTGAACACCTGCGCCCTATAAGATTGCGCGTTTTCCACCACCTCTTCCCGGGTAAGCGGTTTACGGGTCACATTTTTACCGGTTGGGTCACCAATCATGCCGGTAAAATCCCCAATCAGAAAGAGGATTTCATGCCCCAGATCCTGAAATTGGCGCAGCTTATTAATCAAAACGGTATGACCGAGATGCAGATCAGGCGCGGTTGGATCAAACCCCGCCTTGATCCTCAGTGGCCGCCCCTCTTTCAGGCGCGCCTCCAGCTCACCATCTGCCAAAATTTCTTCAGCGCCACGCCGTATCAGCGCCAGCGCTTCATTTATCGCACCCATCTCCACACCTTCAATACAAGTATAAAATTTAAGAATTCTCGCCTCTTACACGATAAACCAGCAACCAGCGTAAGAAATTGACCCTGACTATGGCGATACCAGCAACCAGGCTGCGAGATAGTATCATTTTTAGGGTAACTGTCGCCGCGCCATTTAATTGACCTGCGATAAGAGTCACGATAAGGTACGCAAAACATGGATAAGGGAATTTTGTGAAGCACTCACCGTTAATAGGGCGCGACTATAAGGCGAGACTGCCTGCAACGCCGACCAGCAATAGACGCAAACACCACTATCTATTTATGCTTGCGGGTGGCCTGCTCTCGCTTGCTGTCACACTACTGATTATCACCAACGATGCCGAGGCGATTCGTAGCACGGCAACCAGCGCCCCCACTGAAAGCAGCAACACCGACACGACACCCCAGGCGCTGCCAGCCACACACATCTCAAAGCCCCTCGCACTACCACAACGCCCTCAGGCAGATAAGCAGCAGCCAATCGCCACAGTAACAACTCCCACACTCCCTGCAGACAACTGGAGAGAGGTGACCGTTAAAAATGGCGACAATCTTTCATTGATCTTCAGCCGCGCGGGCCTCAGCCCCCAGCAGCTCCACCAGGTGCTGTCGTTAGGCAAAGAGGCCAAAGTGCTCACCCGCCTCTTCCCGGGAGATAAACTGCGCCTCAACATCACCGACGACAAACAGTTAGCCGCGCTCAGCTACGACATCGACCAGACAGAAACGCTGCATATCACTCGGCGCGCAGATGATTCGGGGCGCTATAGCGCCACCACTGAAAAACATCACATCGAAACCCGAACCGCATATAGCAGCGGTACCATTGAGAGCTCTCTCTTTCTTGCCGCCAAAAAAGCGGGGCTATCGGATAACCTCACAATGGAGATGGCGGGGATCTTCGGCTGGGACATCGACTTCGCTCTCGACATTCGCCAGGGCGATCGCTTTACCGTCATCTATGAAGAGCAGTTTCTAGAAGGCAAAAAACTGCGCAATGGAAAGATCCTTGCAGCCGAGTTTAATAATCGGGGTAAAAGCTACCGTGCCGTTCGCTACACCGATAGCCAGGGCAATAGCGACTACTACTCGCCTGGCGGTAAAAGCATGCGCAAGGCATTCCTGCGTACCCCAGTCGAGTTTTCGCGCATCAGCTCGCGCTTTAACCTGAAACGAAAACACCCCGTGCTCAATAAAATCCGCGCCCATAAAGGGGTCGATTATGCCGCCCCACGCGGTACACCGATTCGTGCCACCGGTGATGGCAAGATTGTTCACCTTGGACGTAAAGGCGGCTACGGTAAAACCATTATCATCCAGCACGGTAGCCGTTATAGCACCCGCTACGCCCACATGAATAACTACGCTCGCGGCATGAAAAATGGCAAGCGTGTTAAACAGGGGCAGATTATCGGTTATGTCGGCAGCACCGGACTTGCTACCGGCCCACACCTGCACTATGAATTCAGGCTAGACGGCGCGGTGCGAAATCCGCTCACTGTTAAACTGCCTGATGCAGGGCCACTGCCTAAAAAATACCGTGCCGATTTCAATCAAAAGAGCCGTCCTTTCCTGGCGCAGCTCAACGCGCTGACACGTAACACCATTGCATTGAACAACTAACAGCACCGGATCTGTTCACAGAAATAACAGCGCCGCGTTGCCGCCCCAAAACAGGCCAGGCAAAGCGCGAGGAGAGAAGCCTGGTGATTCCAGATGAACGACGAGCAACGCCGTATCACCCGTTCCGAGACACACTCCGAAGGGAAGGACTCCTTTTTCTGCAGGCCGATGCTGCATCTCGCTCATGTAAAGCAAATGCGCCACATTCGATACACCTCACCCTGCGGGACAGGGGCCGCCGTTGCGACGGTGTTTATTAATATTCACAAGGCTCTAAAAGCATGAATGGACTCTTCATTGGCTTGATGTCAGGCACCAGTATCGATGCGATCGATGCCGTGCTGGTTGATTTTTCACCGCAACCACTATTAATCGCCACCCACAGCCACCCGATCGAACCAAAGCTGCGTCAGCAACTGCTGATGTTAAGCGAAGGCTGTCACAACGAACTCACCATGATGCTCATGCTTGACCAGCAGATGGGCAACCTGTTTGCTGAAGCAACGACCACGCTATTAAAGAAAGCCGACATTGATGCGGCAACAGTCTGCGCCATCGGCAGCCATGGGCAGACCATTCGTCACTACCCGGAGAGCGGCTGTTCACTACAGATCGGCGATGCCAATCTCATTGCCGAGCGCAGCGGCATCACCACTGTTGCTGACTTTCGCCGCCGCGACCTTGCCGCCGGCGGCGAAGGGGCTCCGCTCGTCCCTGCATTTCATAACGCGGTCTTCCGCTCCAATAGTGAAGATCGTGTGATTGTGAACATCGGCGGCATCGCCAACATCACCCATCTGCCTGCCAACGCTAATGCACTCGTCAGCGGCTTCGACACAGGCCCCGGTAATATTTTGATGGACGGCTGGACGATGCGCCATCTCAAACAGCCCTTCGATGAAAAGGGTGGATGGGCAAAAAGCGGTAAAGTTGAACAGCCCCTCTTAAATCAACTGCTACAGGATGGCTATTTTATGCAGCTGCCACCCAAGAGCACCGGGCGTGAACATTTTAATATCGAATGGCTCGATCGACAGCTCGAAACGTACCAGCAGCCGCTTTCACCAGAATCGGTACAGGCAACACTCTGCCAGCTCACGGCTTGCACTATCGCTCAGGCGGTCAAAGAACATCACCCTGCAACAGAGGCGCTATATATCTGTGGGGGCGGCGCGCACAACGAAACAGTCATGCGACAGCTGAAGGCCGAACTACCCAGACACAAAGTCACCTCGACCCATGCACTCGGAATATCTCCCGACTGGGTTGAGGCGATCGCCTTTGCATGGCTTGCCAAAGAGAGGCTCGCAGGTCG
>DRLG01000243.1 GCA_011053135.1 Chromatiales bacterium | reverse complement strand
GGTTATATTCAGGTGATGAAAGATGGCGAAAACGTGATGTTGATGCACCCTGAAAAACGTATCTATAACGTCCAGACGATGCCGATGACCGAAGCGGCTATCGACAGCGGTTTTACACGTGATCTTTATGTCTCGTTGGGTGAGCCGGTGAGCGGTGGCGCATGGAGTGTGCGTATCTATCACAAGCCATTTGTGAACTGGATCTGGGGTGGCTGTGCGTTGATGGCGCTGGGTGGGCTATTTGCAATCTGCGATCGTCGTTACCGCATTGCTTCTCGCCAGCGTAAAGAGGCAGAGAAGAGAAAAATGGCAACGGCCAATAAGGGGAGCAGCAGAGATGCAACGGGTACTGCTGCGGTTGCGAGAGAGGCGAAGGTCTAATGGTTCGCTATCTAAAATACCTGACCCCTCTGGTGGTGTTCCTGGTGGTGGTATGGTTTTTGGGGCGTGGTCTCTACCTGAACCCGCGTGAAGTCCCATCGCCACTCGTGGATAAGCCAGCACCGGTATTTAGTGTAGCCGATCTGCACCGACCAGAGCGTCAGTTTTCGTCTGAAAAAATGATGGGCCAGGTCTGGATTCTTAATGTCTGGGCGTCGTGGTGTCGCGCCTGTCGTGACGAGCATCCACTGTTTGTTGAACTGGGCCGTAAAAATATTGTGCCGATTGTTGGTCTGAACTACAAAGATCAACGGGGTGATGCGCTTGAGTGGTTACGCGCGCTGGGCGATCCTTATGTGGCCAGCGCCTACGATGTCGATGGCCGCGTAGGGATGGACTTCGGGGTTTATGGAGTGCCTGAAACCTACGTCATCGATAAGCAGGGCATCATTCGCTATAAGCACATCGGCCCGGTCACCGCTAAATCATTAGAGACGAAGGTAGTGGCATTAGTGAAGGAGTTACAGCAATGAAACGCGCGCTTGCCTGTTTGATGCTGCTGTCGGCAATGGTGACCTCACCACTGCTGACGGCAAAAGAAGCGGCCCTGATGGCCGAAGATCCGGTACTGGAAAAACGGGTAATGGCGCTGGCGCATGAGCTGCGCTGCCTGGTGTGCCAGAATCAGTCACTGGGTGACTCTCACTCAGACTTTGCCATTGACCTGCGTACCGAAATGCGTGAACAGATGAAACAGGGTAAAAATGATGACCAGGTGGTGGACTTTATGGTGGAGCGCTACGGGGACTTTATCCGCTTCCGCCCGCCAGTTAAATCGACTACCTTTTTATTGTGGTTTGGCCCGTTTATCTTATTGGTGATCGGTGCAGCAGTGCTTTTTATTAGTCTGAAAAAGCGCAAGCGCAGTGTTAAAACAACGCCGTTGAATGATGAAGAGCGTAAGCGCGCTGAGGCATTGTTAGGCGATAAATAAAATCGGCCGGCTATTTTTAGCCAGTAGTGTAACCAGTGAAGCGTTAAGCCAGCAGGGCTGATGCAGAGGAAATTTAAGGCATGATTATTTTTTGGATTGTGGCAGCGTTGCTGACGGTTGCAGCGCTGCTGTTTTTATTACCGCCATTACTGCAGTCGAGGCAGCAGCAGGATGAGGTGGTGATCGAACAGGATGCACTCAATGTTTCCATTTATAAAGATCAGATTATTGAGCTGGAGCAGGATCTGTTAAATGATGTGATCACCGAAGATCAGTTCGAGCAGGGCAAACAGGAGCTGGAGCATCGCCTGCTAGAAGATGTTAGCGCAGAGCCAGGTAAGCCGCGCGATAAAACGATCACAGGTGTTAGTAAAATTACGGCTGGCATCGTGACCACAGTGGTGATTGCCTCCTCGTTATCGCTCTATATGTATCTTGGTAAACCCGCGTTAGTTGCGCCAGTGCCCGAAACAATGGCACCGAAGGTTGCTGATGAGATGACGCCGCAGGAGATGACAGATCAGATTGCGATGATGGTGAGCCAGCTTTCAGCACGTTTAGAAGAAGATCCCAGTGATGTCCAGGGGTGGGCGATGTTGGGGCGCTCCTATTACGCGCTGAGTCGTTACGGTGATGCGGTCGCTGCTTTCTCAAAGGCTGTTTCGATTGTCGATAACGACGCACAGCTGTTGACCGATTACGCTGATGCAATGGCGATGAGCAGTGGAGAGCAGACCCTTGAAGGGCGTCCAATGGAGTTGATTATGCGCGCGCTCAATCTCGACCCAGCTAACCAGAAAGCGCTCTGGTTAGCCGGTACCGCGGCCTACGAACGAGCTGATTTTGAGACTGCTCTGATCTACTGGCGCCGTATTCTTGCGACGCTGGATCCCAGTTCACAAACCGCACAAACCATGGCGGGTAACATCGCCGAGACTGAACAGCTGCTGATGGCGCAGCGCGCGAACGAGAACGGTGCCGCAACAGCGCCCTCTTCAGCGGCTGCTACAGCAGCGACGGCGAGTGATGGCGCTAAAATAAGCGGTGTGGTTACACTTTCACAATCACTGGCGGCCGAGGTGCTACCGACAGATACCGTTTATATCTTTGCGCGTGCGATGCAGGGGCCTCGTATGCCGCTAGCTATTCTGAAGACCGAAGCGGGTAAGATGCCAATTGAATTTACCCTTGATGACTCGATGGCGATGGACGCCTCGATGAACCTTTCGACCACCAATGAAGTGGCGGTGACAGCACGTATCTCACGTAGCGGCGACGCTACCCCTCAGAGTGGTGACATGCAGGGTAGTTTGCAGAATGTGAAGATTGGTGCGACGGGTATCGAAATCGTCATTGATGAGGTGCTCCCTTAGCCGGTCATCTCATCTGCGGTATCTTGATTAAACTGAGGTGTACAGCGGTCCACGGCCACGAACAATGCGGAGATTACGGTGTACCGAGCACTCTTATTGCCACTGTTGATGCTGGCGTTAACGGCGTGTGACAGGGAGCAGGCCGTCGAGTCTCAGCATCGCATCAAAGCGGGTGAACCGTTTCCAGAGGTGGTGTTACCTGGGCTGGATCGAGACGATCTTTCGCTACCACAACTGCGCGGCAAGGTGGTGGTGCTCAACGTCTGGGCGACCTGGTGCCCCCCCTGCCGGCGTGAGTTACCGAGCCTGCAACGGTTGGGTGAGCTGCTGGATCGCGAGCGCTTCCGGGTGGTGGGGTTGTCGGTCGATGATAACCGACATGAGCCGCGTGAATACCTGATTGATCGCAAAATCAAGCTGGAGAGCTATATCGATCTGGATATGTCGATAGCGAATCGCCTGGGGGTGGTGGTCTTTCCCGATACCTTTCTGATCGGCCGTGATGGGCGTCTGTTGATGAGTGTTGAGGGCGAGCGTGAGTGGGACAGCCCGCAGGTGATCGCGGCACTGGAAGCCGCTTTTGCGGGGGATGCGGCGGCGTTACAGGGCGTTCTTCACCAGGATGTGAGAGAATAACGTCGAAAATTATTGGTGATGACAACCAGCGAGGGGGGTGATCGTGAGCAGTGCAAATTTGCTAAAAATAGTTGGCCACAGTGGTCGAGGTGCCGTACTGATCTGCTGTGCAATGTTGATCGGCACACCGCAGGTGATGGCGGGTGACCCGGTCAATGGCGGCAAGATCTATAACCAGCAGTGTAAAAAGTGTCACGGGGCAAATGGTAAGAGCGTGTTGCCCGGTGTCGCCGACTTTTCACGCGGTGAGGGGCTACTGAAGGCCGATAGCGAACTGCTGAAAAAGATTAGAAATGGTGGTGGTATGATGCCAGCCTACCGCGGCACCCTTAAGGATAGTGAGATCCTGGATGTGATCACCTACCTGAGAAAGCTGCGTCGATGAGTGTACGTTTAACCCTGCTTTTGCTGACATGCTCGTCAGCGCTGTTTCTGAGTGGCTGTTCCAGTCCTGATGACGCCGCGACCACATCGAATGAGCGTGCGCCTGCGGCATTGGCGCAACAGAGCGATGAGGCGGTTGTTTCCACAGCAAACCCCTCACCATCGCTAACAGAAAAGAACAGCATCGCCCCATCGGTTGCCACCCCTGTGAAGAGTACGCGCAGCACCTTGCCGCGGGTACTGGAGTCCTTTGGTGTGGGGGATAATGTTTTTGTGCGTTCGCTGGCCGTTGATACCCACGACAGTGCGGTCTGGGTCGGTACCTCTGCGGGTGTGCTTGAGATCGACCTCGATAGCTACGACATGCGTGCGATCTACTCTCGCAGTGACGGCCTTGCCAACGAATATGTCTTTAGCATCATGGTGGATAGCGAGGGAAATAAATGGTTTGGCACCAATGGTGGCGGCATGACGCGCTACCGTGATGGTGAATGGAAAACCTTTTTTCCGATGCATGGCCTGGCAGATTACTGGGTCTACTCTTTTGGTGAATCAAAAGAGGGCAGCCTGTGGGTAGGTACCTGGGGTGGTGCAAATCAGTTTGATCGCGCAAACGATCAATTCACCGCAACCTATGTTAAAGAGCTGGTCAATGAGTGGGTCTATGACATCGCGAGTGATCAGCAGGGGCGCATGTGGCTCGGTACCGAAGGGGGTGTCTCGATGTTTGATGGCAGCCGCTGGCACGCTTTTACACATGAAGATGGGGTCGG